>JBFRWL010000017.1:0-13616 GCA_051439565.1 Prochloraceae cyanobacterium | reverse complement strand
CTTCTTTATGGTGCAAAACAGCACCGTCGATAAAGTTCTCGACGACCTAGCTGCTGGGAAAACTCCTGCTAACGTTTTCTTTGCTACCACTGCTGCTAATGGCGATGGTGTCGAGCATCTAAACGTTTCCAGCATCAGCAGCGGCAAATTCTCTCTCCAGTGGGAAGACCTGTTTGGCACTGGTGATGCAGACTTTAATGACCTAGGACTAACAGCGGAGGTTACTACAGAACAAGCGCCTTTGGGCAATCCTTTGCAAGGAGGACAGACTCAGGAAGTGCTGGATTTGAGGTCAGTTAATGGCTCAGTGCAAATACAATTCTCTGCCTTCGGTAATTCCGGCTATAACAATATCGCTGGTTTCTATACTCTTGCCAATGAGTCGGGAACAGTAATCGATCCGATTACTAAGCGATCAATCAATCCTGGCGAGTCCGGTTATACTGAGGCTGCTCTTGCCCAAAGTGTGGTGCAGTTTAACGAGAATGCTCGGGATTCAACCGTTATCTTAAAGGGTGGCTCCATTTACGCTCCCTATATCCTCAGCAATGGCCAGAAGCAGAATGCTTTCTTCTCATTTCTAGAAGCTAACGCCGATGGCATCGACCACGTCCGCCTCTTGGGGGATAACACCTTCGGTTTTGAGGATATGTTCGGCAGCAGCGACCAAGACTTTGATGACTTGGTACTGACTGCAAAAATTATTCGCGAGTCAACGACTGTGGATCATAGTTGGCAAATCGGAGAGTCCCTAGATGTTCTAGATTTCAGTGCCTTTAATAATCAGCAGGTACAAGCACAATTTTCAGTCTCCGATAATTCTGGCTTTGATAATCTGATTGGTTTCTATAAACTAGCTAATGATTCAGGAGCTGTGCGAGATAGCTTAACGGGGAACTTAATTAATCCTAACGAGTTAGGATATACTGAGGCTGCTCTCGCTCAAAACAATATTGTAGTACAGTTTAGCGACAATCAAACGGAGTTAACAGCGATTTTTGAGGGCGGTTCTCTTTATGCACCCTATATCATCAGTAATGGCGAGAATATTTTCTTCTCTTTCTTGGAGGCTAATTCTGATGGCATCGATCACGTTCGCCTCCTTCCCAACAACACTTTTGGTTTTGAGGACTTGTTAGGAGGCGGTGATTTTGACTACAACGATGTTAAAGTCCAGGTAAACGTCAATCCTCTCTAGGGTTAATGCCACGCCGAATAGAACCTATTCATTACCCATAAGTCTCAGAAGTCTTTCAGTGTGGGAAGTGTGGGAAGCGTGGGGAGAGGGATTATGGTAGCTCACGAGAGAGAGCAAATAACGAAATTTCCTTATTCACTGTTGGCGATTGCTTAATTTGTGAGAAATAAGCGGCCTTGTCTTAACTCCCCACACCTCCCCCATCCTGTAAAGGGTTCAGGAGTTGTGGGTAAAGCATAGTACTTAGAACGGCGCTCGACGATTAAAAATCAACAACAATAGTACCCCTTGGAATAATAATTCTAAGGGGTAAAGTTACTACCAAATTACTTGAAATTTTACAATTATTCTTCAAACTTGCGATAGTTTTATATCTCTGGTTTAATGTGATCTCAATTACTGCCGCTGAGTTTCCATAAAATCAGTTAGCTAAGGATGTTCAATAGCAATTTGGTTAACTAGATGACAATAGGCAGTTTCGACATTGGTAATCTCTTCAATAAATACTGGGGCAATCTGATTGGCAACGATATTGTATACTTTGCCCACATGAGAGACTGAATTTTTACTGAATAGTTATTTAAGAACTCATGGTTTCACAGCAAGATATTCTTTTATTCAATGCAGTACGAGCTGGTAATCTCGATCGCGTCAAAACTCTAATTACTCAAGGGGCTAATGTTGATATGTGCGATCGCTACAACACTACTGCTCTAATGCACGCAGCAGCACAAGGCTACAATGAGATAGTGCAATTGCTGCTAGAGGCAGGGGCATCAGTTAACCTACACAATCAGCCTCATCGACTAACAGCTTTAATGCTAGCAGCGGCAGCGAATCAATTTGAAGCGGTAGAAGCATTAATTAATTCTGGGGCTGACGTTAACGCCCAAAATGATGACGGTACTCCAGCTTTAATGATAGCCGCCTACAAGGGTCATTTAAAAATATTACAAATTCTTTTAGCTGCCGATGCTCTTGTCAATATCCAAGATAAACATGGAGATACGGCTTTAAATTTAGCAGTAGCCTCAGGAAATGTGACGATCGCCCAGCAATTAATTGATGCTGGTGTAGATGTAAACACTCAAGGTGAGGATGGAGAAACTGTCTTAACTCTAGCAGCAGAAACAGGGAATTTGGCAATCCTCCAATCCTTACTACAAGCTGGGGCAAATGTCAATATCACTACTAATCAGGGCGAGACAGCACTAGCGATCGCAGCGGCTGAGGGTCATAGAGAAGCTGTTATTTTACTCCTAAAATATGGGACAAATGTCAATATTCAAGACCGAGCAGGAGACACAGCTTTGCATTTAGCTGCAGTTGAAGGTCATCTAGAGGTGGTACAAGCTTTACTAAGAGCTGGTGCAGAGGTAGATCGGAAAAATAAATTAGGAGATATGCCCTTGATGGTGGCTTGCTTGCAGAACCGCGAGGCGATCGTTGAGGAACTATTACGTTATGGTGCTGATCCAAATGCCCACAATCAGACAGATAAGCCACTGGCTTGTGCAGTCGATCGAGGTTTTAGTGAGGTAGTCAAGGCGTTATTAAAAGCGGGTGCTGACGCTAATACGACCATGCCTGACGGCAAAACAGTTTTGATGAAGGCTGCCGATCGAAATGAAATAGCCATTATGGAAGCGCTAGTTGAAGCGGGTGCCGATCTCAACCTTAAAGACAATGCAGGGGCAACTGCTTTGATGTGGGCAAGTCATCGAGGCTATACAGAAGCAGCAGAAGTTTTACTCAAGACAAATAAGGTAGATATCAATAAGAAGAATAACAGCGGTTATACAGCTTTAATGCTGGCTGAATTTAATAAATATCCTGAGATGGTAAAGTTGTTGCAAAATACTGGGGCCCAGGAGTAATATGATTTCCGGTTGAATACTTATCTTGATCCCTTGGAGTAACGAGTTTTCGAGTTTTCGATTAATTCAAGGAATTAATAATAACTAATTAACCGGATTTCATATAAGATATCAGTCTGGTGATTGTGTAGGAGTAACGAAGATGTTTAAGTCATTTTTAACTTTGAGTATTTTGTTGGGTACGGGAGCGACTTTAGCTGGTGTAAATATTGATTCACCATTTCCAGTAAAGCCTACCCCCATCATTTCCCAGACAGAGAAAGTGGCACAAGCTCGATTGACTGAATCTGAGGTCAGAAGATTCATCAATAAAATTGATGCTTTAGCCGATCAACGTAATGGACAAAAGCTAAGAGAACTGATCGATCCAAACGCTGACATTACTGTTGTTTCAGCAATCGGAGCCGAACCTTTAGCTGTTAAAACTGTCAGTATCGCCCAAATCTTCCAAGAAGGTTTTTCCGGTCTCAAAAACTACGCAGCTAGCTTGACAATTGATTCAATAGATATTAATGGCAATCGTGCCACTGCCACAGGAAAGACGGCAGATAGAGGAACAGTTGAGAGTGGACAGACTATTACTACTAACGTGCGATGGAATAGTGTCATAGAAAAACGTGGAAATCGACTCGTACTCGTTAAATGGCAATCAAACCTGGTAGGCTATTGCATCACAGCAGAGTGATTCTAGAACCCCGATTCAGTAATTAGCATGAGTGAGCAATCGAAGTTTATTGTTAATGGTTGATGATTGACAATAGACCCCGCAGCAATTCTACCAATTACTGCGAGGTGTCAATTTTTTTTCCTCAAACCTAAGTAGGTAGGTGAAAATAAATATAAAACCGAAATGAGGAGTTAGCTGTTTGTTATTACCTCTGACCTCTGACCTCTGACCCCTCTCTCAACTATTTTCTAATTAATTTGACCCACCTACTTAACACCTGAATATCTCAATCTATTTTTCGGGTTTTCTGCACAAGAGACTCCCTAACTTTTTGTAGTCTAGGTAACTTTCACAATCAACTCATTAGGAAAAATATTATTATTTCTATACTGATAGTCGAATCAGATTAAAAAATGACTAAAATAGCTACTAAAGTAGAGACCATACCGAGATAAATTGATAATAAGAAGAGCAAAAATCTTTGTAGTATAGGTTGATTAGAATGACAAAAATATTCTCGATCAATAGTTTGGTTCTTACCAAATTATTAACAAAATTTCTTGTATAAGTTTTCTTGGAATAGTTTTTTTAAGGATTAAACGACTTTTATGACCAGTAGGTTGCTCAAATTATTTAGTCAGCGTTTGTGGTTAATTCCAGTTTTGGCAGTTTTGCTAGCTGGATGTCCTCAAAACCAACAAGAACAACCAAGTTCTCCACAAACTCCAACTACATCAGACCAAACAGAGACTCCTTCAGAGGCTCCAACTACACCAGAGCAAACAGAGACTCCAACTACATCAGAACAAACAGAGACTCCAACTACATCAGAGCAAACAGAGACTGCCCAAACCAGGGAGACAACAGATAGAACAAGCGTAACCAGGAGACCTAACTCAGTTCAGTCGTCAAGAGCTCCATTAAAACTAGAGACAGTTTATTTCTATGTTGACAGCGCTAGGCTAACAGACACCGCTAAGAAACAGCTGCGCCGAGTAGCCCAGTCAATGAAGAATAACCCTCGCTTGCGGATTCAAATTGAGGGTCACACAGATCAGAGAGGCTCTGAAGAATACAATTTGGAGTTGGGTCAGAGACGTGCCGAGGCAGTAAAAGAGTTTTTAATTGCTCAAGGTGTGGACCCCGAAATGCTTTCTACCCTGAGCTTGGGAAAAGAGCGACCAGCTTCGCGTGGCTCAAACTCCAAAGCTTGGGCACAGAATAGACGGGTAGAGTTCATAGTACTGAAGTAACTTGGCTGTAAGGGAGCAGGAAACAGAGGATAAGGAAGACAAGGAGAGATAGAGTTGTTTCCACATCCTGGGATTGCTCCTCATCTTTGCACAGTCCCCCTGCCTCCCTTGCTATCTCAACAGACGATCGCCTATTAGCGGATCGGTACAAATCCAGCTTTTTCAATTAGGTTCTGTCCTTGATCGGAAAGAAGCATTTCAGTATAAGCTTGTCCTGCTTGTTCTTCAATATCGCCGTTTTGTTTGATAATTACGAAAAGACTGCGAGTTAAGAGATATTCTCCATTCTGAAATACCTGATGATTAATCTGATTACGTTTTGCTGGACATTGCTCTGGTGTCACAAGAGGCTCCATGTAGGGTGCAATTAGCTTATCGGCGTTCTGCCCAATCGGGAGTGGTTTAATCTTGCACTGTCCTACAACTTCCGAGGCAGAGGCATAGAAAATAGCTCCTTTGTTGGCGCTAACTTTTCGAAGAGTTTGGGTGGTATTGGTTACCAGCTTAATATTAGAGCCAAAAACGTGTTCCTTATTCAAAATCTGTTTGATAAAAAACTGAGCAGTACCACTGACTTGAGGAGATTTAGAATAGGCTGAGATTTCCAAATTGGGGCCACCAACTTGTTTCCAGTTAGTAATTTTGCCCGCATAAATATCTTTGAGTTGAGCTATGGTTAGACCGGGAATATTTAAGTTGGGGTTAACTGCGATCGCAATTCCGTCAATAGCTACGGCAATTTGCTTGAGATTGAAATTCTGCTTTTGAGCCAGTTGATACTCTTTTGGTTTGAGGGGACGAGAAGATTGAGCGATAGTTAGTTGATTACTCAGCAACATCTCAATGCCTACACCTGAGCTGGGTATGCGAATTGGATGCTGCAGGTAACGTAATTTAAACTCTGGTACTTCTGCTTGAAGTTGCCTATCCACTTCTTTTCTAATTGGAGCCCAGGTACTACTACCACCATAATTAAACAAGCCATAGGGAATCCCAGCGACTTCTTGAAAGGTGTTTATCCGTTTTGATAGCCTAGCTAACTTGGGCTTGCTTTCTTCAGCAGGAAAGGATACAGGAGAGTCGGATAAATTTCTGGTAGCTTGTGGTACGATGCCAAATTCCTGGGAATCTGAGTTGTAAGAGGTTACTAACGGGACTAATGATACTAACAAAACAAAACTTACCGCACCTGCAATTACTCCTGAGTGAGCTAGCCAAACTCTATTGATGCTACTTAGGATTCCATTGCTAGGCCCATAATTGCCTTGCTTTTTCCTTTGAGGCAGAGGATTTTCTACAAAACTTACTGGGGATTTGCCCTGTTTCTCCAGAGTACGAATGATAATTGAGCGGTTAAAGTAGGCTAGATGATTGTTTGGTTCGAGTCTAATCGCTTGATCGTAGTCGGCTAGGGCTTGTTCGTACCTTTCAAGAACGTGGTGTACTAAGGCTCGATTGCGGTATGCTAAAGCATAGTTAGGATTGATTCTTATTGCTTGATTAAAATCAGCGATCGCCCGATCGTACTCCTGCAAAATAGCGTAAGCTTGCCCTCGATTATGATATGCTGAAGCGTATTGGGGGTTTATTCTAATTGCTTCACTCCAATCATATATTGCTTGTTCGTATTCTTTTAACCCAACGTAAGCTAGACCTCTATGGTAGTAGACTTTAGCGTCTCGTCTTTTCAGTTTAACTGCTCGATTAAAATCAGAGATTGCGTGTCTGTATTCTTTTAATTGAATCCAGGCAAGAGCCCTCTGTTTCAAGGCTTGTAGGTCTTGAGGATTTGCTCGAAGTTTTTTCGTGCAAGAGGAGATTGTTCTTTGTTCGCGAAATAGCATTTAATCTATCCTAAATAGTAAGTTTTCCGGCTGAGTTGTGGCTGTCAAAAATCCCTTGTCCTATCAATGCATTGCCCAATGGTGACTTTAACTAATTAGATTGATTGCCCACTACATAGCATGGGTCATAAAGATTAGTACAGGGTTTTTGCCTGTTACCTGTTCTCTTTGAATTATCATAACCATTCTGCTTGTCGCTATACTTAATAATTGGGTAGCGATTTTTACTCCCTACCTCAACTGTCAGTCTTTATAGTTAATTTTGCTGGTTATTTAAATAATAAAATAACCCCATCATACAAATTACATTTAAATTATCTCCTTTTTGAATTAGAGTGAAATTAATTAAGCTCAAATTTATATTTGAAGTTAAAGAGCAAACTTAACTCAACTAGCAAAGAATAACCTAAGTGTATACTTAGTTACAAACTTAAAGTTTTCTAATTAGAAGGCCAACTTTCTTCCCCCTCTATTCCTTTCCTTCTCCTAACTGGCAAATTTTCTACTTAGAGTTAAAAGTAGTTGAAATATACTCTATTTTTACCAATTTTCTGATACAGCCGTAAACATAGTGCAAAAACAACTAACTATATTTAATATAAAGAAGAATAACCTAATAAAAGTTAATCTTTTTCTGGTCACTCCTATTGGCTATCAGGTTAAAGCGGAACACAGGGTTTGCTGAAAAAGTTTTTCGGTATAGATTAGGAGTCAGGAGAGGGAGTCAGAATAATCTAGACAATTCAAAAGTGCATGGGACTTGATAGGTAGAGAAGCTTATTTCTTACACTTGAGCGACTTTAATTTAGGGCTAAACCATTAATTTATCAATGTTTTAGACTTATTCAGCCGACCCTAAGTAAAACTTATTAAAACAAGCAAGCTAACAGTTTCTCTCGTAAGAGAGAGAAATCTTTTAAGATTCATCAGCACCAGAAGAATGGCTTCCTCTACTATCTTCTATTTCTGTACTTTTCTTGAGGTGAACTGCTAACCAGATACAGGGAGGCTCAGAACTGGTATACTCAACGCGGTGCTCCTGACGAGCTGGTATAAAAATATAATCTCCTGCTGTTAGTTCACTTCTAGAACCGTCAGCATAAGATAGCTCTGCTTCTCCCTGTAAAAGAATCACCCATTCATCCTGCTCTTGGTCGTACCATTCTCCTGGTGGCGTAGTTTGCCCAGTTGAGATAATGCGCTCGATTAAGACGCCTTCAGTAGATAGCAAAGCCTCGAATAATTCCTCAGTTGGAAGAGATGCAGGTAAGTTAAAGATGTTAGCCATAGGGCGATCGCTGATTAATTTGAGACGATCGTTAATTAATAAAGTAATTAATTAAGACTATATAGCGGCTTGGTCTTAACTCCCCACACTTCTCTCTCATCTCACCCATTCTTTAAGGGGTTCAGGAGTTGTGGGTCAAGTATAGGTTAACTAGGTCTCTGGACTGAAATGCTCCTGTAATTTAGCTTCCTGCTCATGGGACAAATTGGACTGAATCAGTTCGGCACTTATCCCTCCGAGAGCTTCTTCTACTTTGTCGAGAGTCGCTTCACGAGTAAATAAAAACAGAGCCGATGTCCCTTCGGTGACTTTGCTCTTGACATTGTTAATAAAGTCGTCATTGATGCCGTAATCCCGCAGAGAACCTCCCAAAGCTCCCATTGATGCCCCAACAGCTATACCGAAGATGGGACAGAAAAAGATTAATCCGAAGAGTAATCCCCAGAAAGCTCCATCTAAGGCTCCTAAACTAACTAAATTGAGCGCCTGTTTGGTTTTAGGCTTCTTTTTGCCCTCAGGCCAAGAAACGGTAGCGGCATCTTTAATGTTGATGATGTGCTGCTTTTGTAATTGGATCAATTTAGTTAAAGTTTCTTGGGCTCCCTCAGGAGTATTGAATTTCCAAACGGTGAGCGTTGTCATAGTGTTAGTTTGAATAGATTTTGCAAGCTAGGCTAATTTTAATATGAGCTATGCATTGTAACAAGTTCAGCAAGTAGCAAAGTGCGATCTTAAGATCAGGGATTTGAACAAGGAAAACAAACAGTTATTTGGTAAAACACTAGTAAGATAAGCAGTAGCAAAATTTATGAGAAAGTTACCATGACTACATCTCTAGGTTATGAATTTAATCCCAGCCAAAATAAAGTTTTTGAAGATTTAGCCAAAAAGATGAACCTTGTCGGGATTCTGTTATTGTTCGGCGGTATTTTTAACCTAACTATGGCGATTATTGTGAGTGTTTTTTTGATTTTTATTCAGCAAAAAAGCATTCCTATCAGCAGCGCGATCAATGGTATTATTCAAGGAGCCTTTCTGGCGTTGCTCGGCACTTGGACGCGCAACGCAGCTGTCGGCTTTTCTCGCATTGTCAAAACCACTGATAATGACATCGAGAACCTTATGGGCGCAATGGGCGAACTTCGCAAACTCTACACTTTACAATACTTTCTAGCAATTATTACGATTGTTTTTATTGTTCTTGTTTTTATTGTTAGTATCGTGGGAAGCTTGAGCGCTACTTGATAGGAAATCTGCCAATTTTTCTCTTGGACACTCGATCGTCATAAGAGTGACACAGAAAAGAAGCATCGCCTCTATAAATTAAAAAGTGTCAGATAGATTAATTCGGAAGGAAACCCGCACTCATGAGACCAAAAACTTTTTCTTCAGAGGCGATACACTTTAATAATTCTTCACTCTCAGCACCTCAACCTCAGTCCAAGACTTGGCAAAAGGCTGCTACCTATATCTCATTGTTGTTACTGGGAGCGGGAATCACTTTAGGAGGCACTTATCTAGTCAATAGTCCTCAACTATCTGCTCGCACTCGAGACACCGAAGTTTTGTTTGAGCCAAGAAACAATTTTAAGCAAGTTAATTTGCCCACAGCTACTACTCCTACTAACTTCGTAACTGAGATTGTCGATCGAGTTGGTCCTGCTGTGGTGCGCATTAATGCTTCTCGTACCGTAAACACTAAGTTACCAGAAATCTTCAAGGAACCATTTTTCCGTGATTTTTTTGGTTCTCAAGTCCCGAACTTGCCCGACAAGCAGATTCAACGGGGGACAGGTTCCGGCTTCATTATTAGTTCGGATGGTCAAATTTTAACCAATGCTCATGTGGTTGATGGTGCAGATCGAGTAACCGTCAAACTCAAAGATGGGCGAACTTTGGTAGGTAAAGTCTTAGGCGCAGATCCAGTCACCGATGTAGCAGTAGTCAAGATTGAGGCGGATAATCTACCTACTGTGACTCTAGGGGATTCCGATCGACTACAGGTAGGAGAGTGGGCGATCGCTATTGGTAACCCCCTTGGCTTAGACAATACGGTTACAACAGGAATTATTAGTGCTACCAGTCGTGCTAGTTCTCAGATTGGTGTCCCTGATAAGCGAGTGAATTTTATTCAAACCGATGCTGCCATTAATCCTGGTAACTCTGGCGGTCCTCTCCTCAATCCTGAAGGTGACGTGATTGGCATCAATACGGCTATGATTCAGAATGCCCAAGGACTTGGGTTTGCCATTCCTATTAATACAGCCGAACGGATTGCTACGCAACTGATTGCTCGGGGTAAAGTAGAACATCCCTATTTAGGAATTAGAATGGTCGGTTTAACTCCAGAAGTTAAGCAGCAACTGAAGACACGGAGCAATCTCAAATTAGATAATCAAGAAGGAGTCTTAATTGTTGAAATTATGCCACAGTCTCCTGCGGCTCGATCAGGGTTAAAAACGGGAGATGTAATCCAAGCCATTAACGGTCAAAGTATTACCGATCCTAGTGCTGTACAAAAAGCTGTGGGAAATATGGCGGTGGGGGATAATTTGGCTTTACAGTTAAATCGCCAGGGAAAAACGCTCTACTTCAATATTCGCGTTGGCACATTACAGTAGACCTCTGGCAAAACTCAAAGTCAAATAAATTACAATGCAGAAGTCATCAATTTTTCTGACTATTGCCTCTTGCCTGACTTCTGCAAGAAGTCTAGTAATACCAATTGCAAAAATTAAAATTTATGGTAGGAACAACACCCGAAATCAACAGAATCGATCGCCGTCTTTGGCAGCGTTTTGTCACAGTTGCTTTACCATACTGGTATCCCACTAAAAGAAAAGCTGGGATATTTTTGTTCATGCTGGTGATGCTGCTAGTGTTTCTGTTTGCTGCTTCATTGGTAGCGATCGCTGGCATGGTTGCGTTAGGACAGCAATTGTTTCCAGAATTTACCCAGCAGGCGGCTTCTGGTTTGATTAGCATTACACAAAGGGCGATTTCCTCTCCTACTTATCAAATTGCACTTGCTCTGGCTTTAATCGTTCCTATCCTCACCTTTGGTTGGCAATTGCAACAATTGAGAACCAGGGTAAAACAGTGGGGTTTACTCGCACTGCTACTTTTATTTTCAATAATGGTTAGCGGTTTGAACGTTGTTTTATCTTATGTAGTGCGGTTTATTGAAACGGCCTTGGTAGGTAAAGAAGTATCTACATTCTGGCTTTTTTTAGGAGTATTCGGGGCAGTTTTTGTTATTGGTACACCTGTAGTAGTAATTTATCGCTATTGTCAAGAATTACTGGGAGTTTATTGGCGAGAGTGGCTGACAGATAATTTTTTACAACGATACTTGCAAAATCGAGCTTACTATCAAATTAACGCCCAGAAACAGATAGACAACCCCGATCAGCGTCTTGCAGAAGACATCAAGTCTTTTACTAGTACCAGCCTAATTTTTCTGCTAATTATTTTAGATTCAGTTATTACCCTCGTTTCATTTGTGGGGATTCTTTGGGCAATTTCTAGTAGCTTATCTGTGGTGTTAATTGGTTATGCTTTGTTCGGTACAGTTGTGACGGTGTTAATCGGTAGAAGATTAATTGGACTGAATTACAATCAACTACAGCGAGAAGCAGACTTTCGCTACGGTTTAGTGCATCTGCGAGACAATGCTGAATCGATCGCTTTTTATGGTGGGGAAGAACAAGAATTAGAAGGTGTAGGACAAAGATTTGCCCGCGCATTAAGAAATTTTCACATTTTAATTGGTTGGCAGCGCAATCTAGACTTTTTCACTACAGGACATAACTATTTTGTGAGAATGTTACCCTATTTAGTTGTAGGACCAATTTATTTGGCAGGAGATATAGATTTTGGGGCAATCGGTCAAGCTACAGTTGCTTTTTTTCAAATTTTTGCTGCTTTATCGATTATTATCAGGCAATTCGAGCGCATAACTGCTTTTGCCGCAGGAACTAATCGTATTGCAGCTTTTGACGAAACCTTAACCGAACTAACAAAAGGACAACAATTAAACTCTTCAGAAACAACTATCGATACCACACTAGACTCCCGTTTGGCATTAGAGCAGGTTACCTTATTAACTCCCAATCATCAACAAACATTAGTCAGAGATTTATCAGTAGCGATCGCACCGGGTCAGAGTTTAGTAATTGTCGGTGAAAGTGGCGTGGGGAAAAGTTCTTTGTTAAGAGCGATTGCTGGATTATGGAACCAAGGTACGGGACACATTATCAGACCGAACTCGAACTCGATGCTGTTTTTACCCCAGAAACCATACATGATTTTAGGGACGCTACGACAGCAGTTACTCTATCCTCATACCGATAGCCAGGTCTCTGACGAACAGCTTTACCAAGTTTTGCATCGAGTCAATCTGGCGGATTTGTCTGATAAGGTAGGAGGGTTAGATGTGGAATTAAGCTGGTCGGATGTTGTATCTTTGGGAGAGCAACAGCGGTTGGCTTTTGCCAGGCTATTGTTGAGTCAACCTGACTTTGCCATCTTAGATGAAGCCACCTCCGCATTAGACGTACACAATGAACAAAGACTTTACCAACTGTTGCAACAGTCCCAAACTACTATTGTTAGCGTAGGTCATCGTCCCAGCTTGTTAAAGTATCATCAACAAGTTTTACAAATTATGGGTCAATCTAGATGGCAATTATCTTCTGTCGAAGATTATCTGGTCTCGGAACGATTGAACCTGAAAGCTTAATGATTCTGATTTGTTCAGATTTAGCTCAACGCTTTATTGACTCTCTCTTTAACATCCTCGGGTAAAGTAGTTTGCAGAACTCTACCTTTATAGGGTTCGAGTCTCTCTAAAACCTTATCCACCTCTGCTTCTTGAACCAGAAGAAAGAGGGCCGAACTTCCAGGCTTGAGAGCGCTACTAACATCAGATATAAAGACATCGTCGATGCCAATATCTTTCTTAAAAAGTTTACCAGCCAGCACTCCTACAGCTACTCCCAGCCAAGGTTGCAACAGTACAGCACCCACAATTAATCCCAAAAGACCTCCGCCAATTGCTGTGCCGCCCAAGAAATCTTGTTCTTGCCTGATTTTTACACGTCCTTGAGCATGTTTGGCGGCTACAACTGCATCTTCTAGCTTAATTAGCTGTTCTTCTTCCATCTGTTCTAGAGCAATACGAACTTTTTCCGCCTGCATGTAGTCGTCGAAACCAATAACTACTAAATTGCTTGCCATCTTTTATACCTAATTAAGAACTATAATCTATAGACTAGAGGTTATTGAGCCTGCCAAAAAGACCCCATTTAGTACAGGTGATGTGCTAGAAATAAAGGCTCTACCGGACTTAGTATACTAGATTTACCATTCAAATAGGGAACAGGGAATAATGGTAATAAATAAAAAAATTTAAGATGAGTTATGTGGCATGGTTCAATTTTCTCAGGAAATCTGCCGCATCAATTCCAGCTAATATCGCAGAAGGATAC
>JBFRWL010000016.1:0-12883 GCA_051439565.1 Prochloraceae cyanobacterium | reverse complement strand
CCTCTGTGGGTACGACAAAAGGATAACGCGCCCAATCGATATGGGGGTTGAGTTTCTGTAAATGTAGCGTTGCTGGAATTTCTCGATGTTGCAGTGCTAAGACAACTTTGATTAAACTGGCAATACCCGCAGCAGCTTGTAAATGACCAATATTCGATTTGACCGAACCAATCGAGAGGGGTGTATCTGGAGATCTTCCTTCTCTCATGACCGCGCCTAATGCTTGCACTTCAATGGGATCGCCTAATACCGTTCCTGTACCGTGGGTCTCTACATAACTAACTTGATCGGGTGTAACCTTTGCGTTGACTAAAGCCTGACGAATTAATTTTTGTTGGGCTACACCGTTAGGTACGGTTAAACCACCACTAGCACCATCTTGATCGATCGCCGAACCCCGAAGCAATGCCAAAATGCGATCGCCCGAAGCAACTGCATCTTGCAGGCGTTTGAGAACCACAATACCACCACCTTCCCCGCGACTAAAACCATTGGCTGCTGCATCAAAGGGTTTACAACGACCGTCAGGAGAGAGCGCACCTGTTTGGGAAAGCGAGATCAGAATATCTGGGGAAAGTAATAGATCTATTCCCCCTGCTAATGCCATAGAACATTCTCCAAAACGCAAACTTTGACAGGCAAGATGCACGGAGGTTAAAGAAGAAGAACAAGCAGTATCTACGGCTAAAGAAGGACCTTGTAAGCCGAGAAAGTAGGAAATGCGCCCCGCAGTAAAACTAAATCCATTTCCTGTAGCGAAGTAAGCATCGTAGTTATTGAGATTATTGCTTTTAGATAACAGTTCTAAATAGTTATTGACTGTAACCCCCATAAAGACACCCGTAGAACTATTTACTAGGCGGTCGGGTGCTTGACAAGCATTTTCTAAAGCTTCCCAGGCTATTTCCAGTAATAATCTTTGTTGGGGGTCCATATTTTTGGCTTCTCTGGGAGATATACCAAAAAATTCCGCATCAAAGCGATCGATTTCTTCTCGCAGAAAACCACCGTAACGGGAAGTGATCTTACCTGGTTCGACCGCCGAGTCCGAATTACAGTAATAATCTCGATCCCAACGGGACTCGGGAATTTCGGTAATGGCATCGACTCCATTTTTGAGTAGTTGCCAATAATTTTCGGGATTGTTAGCTTGACCAGGAAAACGACAACCCATACCAATAATCGCGATCGGTTCTTGGTATTGTCGGAGTTTTGCCCGCAAATTTTTAATTTCTTGCAGGGAATCAAGCAGTATTTGTTGTCTATCTATTTCTGCTTTCATAATTTAATTGCTTTTGTTTAATTCTTGGGCTAAGAGTTGTACTAATTCTTCTTCGGAAAGGCTATCTGGGCTTTGGTTCGCCGTGGGGAGCAGCTCCCTTGGAGGAGGGATTAATTTATCTTGGTTTTGTTCTTCTAGGTGTAAGATATCTTCGAGCAAATAGGCAGAGAGGACTTCGAGGTTGGGATAGTCGAAGGCAATCGTTGAGGATAGGGAATGATTGAGCTTGTCTTGTAGTCTGGTTTTGAATTCTACTGCCATTAAGGAGTCCATACCGATGTTAAAAAAGCTAGTTTTCTGACTAATGGATTCGGATTGATCTAAGCGCAAAATTTGCCTGAGTTCTTCTTGGAGATAATTAATTAACAGTTCTTTTCGTTGATTGGGTAGCTGGGTTTGCAACTGTTTAATCCAGTCTTGGGTGGTTGAGATGGGCTGAGTAAGATCTGGTTGTGAGGTAATCTTTTCTAGCAGGAGAGAACGAGATTTAGTTTCATAGACAGATTTAAATTTCTGCCAATCGAGATCCACTATGGTTTGTTGGGGAACTCCTGCGACAATTAAATCCCCCATTAAATCGAAGGCTGCCTCTAGGGGTAAGGGTTTGATTCCTGTTTGTTCTAAGGAAATTGCTTCTGTTGCCGAAACCATCCCTCTGGTGGTAAAACGACCCCAGTTAATACTTAAAGCAGGAAGTCCCAAATTATGACGATATAGTGCCAGAGTATCTAGGTAGTGATTAGCTGCTGCATAGTGACCTAACTCTTTAGCACCCCAAACCGAAGCGGCAGAAGAAAAAAGCACGAAAAAGTCTAAATCTCTACTTTGGGTGAGTTGATGTAATAGCCATGCCCCGTGAACTTTCGGTTTGAGTACGGCAGCCAAACTAGATTGTGCCATCTCCGCAATCGGCTCAATACTCCCAACTCCAGCAGCATGAATGATACCGCGCAAAGATGGCAAAGTTTTCAGCATTGCTTCTAGGCACGGGCGATCGCTTACATCAACGGAGAAGGTTTCTAGTTTGATTCCTTGGCGTTCTAATTGCTTAATGGTCTCGCTGGTTGATGATGATAATTCTTCCAGCTTGCTTCTGCCAACTAATACTAAATGTCTGGCACCTCGATCGCTTAACCATTGGGCAACTTTTAAACCCAAATTTCCCAGTCCACCAGTAATTAAATAAGTACCATTGGGCTGCACAGAAAATTGTTGATCTATCGCAGGTAAGCGACTCTCCCTCAATCGAGGAACGTAACGTTCCCCTTGGCGGAAGGCTAATTGAGATTCTCGGTCTGGTGCCAAGATTTCTTGCAGGATGCTATCTACTGAGTCTTCAATGTTAGTCGTTGCATCTAGATCGATCGCTCCTCCCCAGAGTTCGGGATGTTCTAAGGCGATAACTTTGCCTAAACCCCAGAGGCAAGATGATGCTAAAGCTGTTGCTTGAGGGTCTGTTTCTCCTAGAGGTTGGCTATTTTGGGTGATCGACCACAATGGTACTTCGATTTGGCTGGCAATTAATTGTTGCAGGATCTTGACCAGGCTACCAGTATTGTTCTCGACGGGTAAAGAATTTTCTAAACCCCACAAATAGACAATACCCAGACAGGAGGGGAAGAGGGGGAGAGGAGGAAACTCGACAGTAGCATGATCTGCATCAACAAGTTCTACGACCGCACCCAATTTTTCCAGCTTTGAGGCTAAAGTCTGACCGACTCCAGTGCGATCACTCAAAATAATCCAGTAACCAGATTTGGTAGAGGACAGGCTTACCGTTTTTGCCTGAAGTTGCCATTGAATTTGATACAACCAATTTGATTCTTTACGGCGATCGCCTGCAACTAGGGCATTGAGACTTTGAGAACGCGCCCGTTTGAGATGCATTCCCTTGATTTCTGCTACTAATTCTCCGTCTGAGTCAAATAATTGAAAATCCCCGGTGAAAGTTTCTTCCTCGCGATCTTTGAGAGGGCGTAATACTCCATGACTCCAAACCTTGCTGAGGCAATTACGATACAGACGAACTTCTTCATAGACGATCGGCATATAACTTGCTCGCTGGTGTCTGCTTTCAGACGGTAAGGCAAAGGGAATAACTTGCAAACAAGCATCGAGTAAAACGGGGTGAATTTGATAGCAATTGACTTCGGCTACCAGATTTGAGGGTAATGCAACTATCGCCAATGCTTCTCCATCTCTACGCCAGAGTTGGGCGATCGCTTGAAAAGATGCACCATAGTCGATGTTTCTTTGTTGGTATTCTTCATAGCATTGAGCATGAGAGATTGTTTCAGTGCATCTGGATTGAATTTCTGTTAGTTCAATTCTATTTTTGATGGGTTGACTAGTTGCCTTGCTAATCGTTCCTGTGGCGTGTAACTTCCACCCGTCAGGGCGCTCAAAGTTTTGGCTATAGATTTTCCAGTCATAGGTTTCGGCAGAACTAGGGGATAAAATCGATTGCAGTTGATAAACTTCATCTGTAGGGAAAATTAATGCTTCCTGGATACTGGCATTTTCCAGGGCGTATGCTTCGCCATGAAAAACTTGGTGGGCGGCGGTGGCAACCATTTCTAAATAAGTAGTTCCAGGCAAAACTACTAGATCGTGAACTCTGTGATCCCTGAGGAATGATAGAGAATCTAAACTAACTTGAGACTGAAAGATAATTTCTGTGGCTGGTGAATTTAAGCGATTGCCTAAAATGTGCTCCTGTGGTGAGGGAGTAGCAAGCCGCAATTTTCCTGAACCATCGTCTTTGGTTTGAGCAATAATTAGATGTTGTTCAATCTCTTCGATTTGGGGAAATGAAGCGGTGCGAATGAATCCATGAGCTTGAAGTAAATCTTGCCATTGTGAGGATGATAAGAAAGGAGTATTCTGACGCAAATCCAGGTCGTCTAATTCCTGTAACACCAAACCAAAACTTAGCTCAAAGTAAAGACTATTTTGAGTTATTTCTAATAACCAAAGTTGTCCTGAAGTAGCTAACAAGGAGTTGAGATTATTGAGGACTTTTGAGATATTTTTAGTGGCATGAACGACATTAGCAGCAATAATTAAATCGTAACTAGATAGTTCGTAACCTTGTTGAATTAAATCTTGTTCGATATCGAGAATTTTATAATTAATGAAGTTGTATTGACTAAATTCTTGTTGGGCTTTTTGAAGAAATAAAGGAGAAACATCGGTAAAGGTATAACTAGCATTACTCGATGACAATAAGGGTAGTAGTGCTTGAGTTGTGCCTCCTGTCCCCGCGCCGATTTCCAGAATATTTATTTTTTTATGCTTCGGGGTTGATTCGAGGAATTTGGCGAGCAGTTTAGTGGCGATACCATTGTAATATTTTGCCCAAGGTAATTCTCGATTAATGGCAATGATATCAGCAAAAGAACCACCAGGAAATAAAGTTTCTCTGGGGTTTTCTCGTTCTTGAAGAATAGCAGTAAAATTTTCACCACAGCGTGCTAATAATTTCACTAAAGGAGAAAATTTAGGACTTATTTCTAATTCTTGATTTAAGTTTTTGGGGGATAATTCCTTTGATTTAATAAAGTTAATAATTCGCGTGATTAATTGTTGATAATTAGGTTTGAAATTAAACCTGGCACTTAATTCTGCTGCCGAAAGTTGAATCGCTTCTGGCAGTGATATCCCTAAATTTTCCCAAGCACGATTTAAATAATCAACACCTAAATAATTCAATTTTTCTTGTTGTTCGATAACTTCAGTTAAATTGAATTCAGTCAAGCCTAAATCACTTTGTAAATTTCCTGTTGCTAACAAAGATGACCATAATTTTTCGCTAGGGCGAGTTGTTGTTAGAGAAGAATTAATCCAATAAGGTTTTCTTTGAAAAGGATAGGTTGGTAACTCTATTCTGTTCCGCTGATAGTCGCGATCAAATTCTTGCCAATTAATTTCCACTCCTTGAAGATATAATTCACTCAAACTTTTCAGTAAAACCGACCAATCTTTCGTGTCTTTTTTGAGGGATGGTAACCAGAAACCGCGATCGCAACAACGACGACCCAAATTAATCAAAATTGGATTTGCCCCTATTTCCAGAAAAATATCTGTTTGCTTTGCCTGAAGCGTGTCTAAGCCTCTGGCAAATTGTACTGGTTCAAGGATGTGACGACACCAGTAATCGACAGAAGTAATTTCTGCTGCTACCAATTTACCGTTTAGATTAGAAATTAAAGGAATCTGGGGTAGATGATATTCAATCTGACTTGCCGTTTCGCGGAAAGAATCTACTATCGGTGCCACTAGAGGGGAGTGAAAGGCATGGGACACATTGAGACGGCGAAAATCTATATTTTCCGACTCTAGCTGTTGTAATATTAGCTCTACTGACTCAGTTAAACCAGAAATGACTGTATGGTGAGAACCATTAACCGCAGCAATACTGACAGACTGACGGTGAGTTGCGATCGCTCCGGCAATGAAATCGACTGGTGCAAATACCGCTACCATCATGCCATTACGCGGTAAAGACTGCATTAATTTAGCTCTTTGACAGATTAACTTTAAGCCATCTTCTAAGCTAAATACTCCCGCCAAACAGGCAGCAACATATTCCCCTCCCCTACGCTATGCCCCATAACCACATCGGGAACAATGCCCCAAGATTGCCACATTTGCGCCAAAGAGTATTCAATAGCAAAAAGAGCAGGTTGAGTATAAATAGTTTCGTTAACGAGATTGGTATTTGAGGAATAGAGTAGTTCGATTAAAGGTTGATCCAAATACGGTTCGACAATTTCTGCACAACGATCCAGTGCCTTCTTGAAAATAGGCTGAGTTCGATAGAGTTTCTCGCCCATCCCCTGATACTGAGAACCCTGTCCTGTAAATAAAAAGGCGATTTTTGGTGTGATCTTATTCTCGATCGAGCCTGAAGTAAACTGGCGAGAAATCAGTTGTTGATTCAGAGATTCTGAAGTTTCAGCTACAACAGCTAGACGATAGGGAAAATGCGCTCTGGCTGTATTAGCAGTAAAACAAAGATCTGCTAAGGAAATTTGGCTATTATTAGGGATAAAATTCGTATAGTTTTCGATCGCATCTGCTAACGCTTGCTCGCTTTTAGCCGAGAGCGTAAACAAATGTTGTAGACGTTCTTCTAGTTGGTTGATTTTACCGTTCTTCTGGCTGCTTTCCAAAGCGCGACCCGCAGAGCGGATCTCTTCGAGATCGCTGTGAAGGAATTCTTCTAAAATAACGTGGGCGTTAGTGCCACTAAAGCCAAAAGCACTAACTCCTGCTAGGCGGGAAGTTGATGTATGCCAATCAAGGGGTTGCTGGGGAATAATTACCGTATTGGGAAGAGTTATCTGAGGGTTGAGTTGTTTTAGATGCAGATGAGGGGGAATCTTTTGCTGTTGTAATGCCAAAATAACTTTCATTAAACCAGCAATACCAGAAGCTGATTCTAGATGTCCGATGTTAGTTTTCACCGACCCAATTGCCAGAGGTAAATCTTGGTGGCGATTTTGACCTAAAACCGCTGTGATCGCTTCAACTTCAATCGGATCACCTAAAGAAGTTCCTGTACCATGGGCTTCTAGATAACTGATCTCTGATGGTTGAACTCTGGCATCGTTGAGGGCAGCTTGAATCAATTCCTGTTGTGCTATGCCATTGGGAACTGTTAAACCGCTACTATCACCGTCTTGATTGACCGCAGAACCGCGAATTACGGCTAAAATCTTGTCTTGGTCGGCAACTGCCTCTTTTAAACGTTTGAGCACGATAACCCCGCAGCCTTCACCCCGAACATAACCATTAGCACTGGCATCAAAGGTTTTACAACGACCGTCTGCTGCCATCATGTTGGCTTTGGCTAAAGCTAAACTGTTATGGGGAGACAAAACCAAATTGACTCCCCCAGCTAACGCCAGGTTGCATTCTTGACGACGCAAGCTAGAAACTGCTAAATGTACGGCAACTAAAGATGATGAACAGGCCGTGTCGATCGCCATTGCTGGTCCTTGGCAGCCAAAAAGATAAGCTAGTCTGCCGACAGCAACATTAAGGCTATTGCCTGTGGCATAATAGGTTTCGATGAAATCTTCCCCTGCCTGTTGAATTAGTTCCCCATAGTCATTATGAGAAATACCGACAAAGATGCCACTCTTGCTGCCCTGTAGTTGTGACGGGGGAATAGCTGCCCTTTCCAAGGCTTCCCAACTAACTTCTAGTAACAATCTCTGTTGAGGGTCGATACTAGTCGCTTCTCGGGGAGAAATGCCAAAAAATTGAGGGTCGAATTGCTCTATATCTGTCAAAAAACCACCATATTTTAACTTGTTGGAAGAGCGATCGCTTGGGGTTTCCGAAATAGCATCAATCCCCTGTTCTAGTAATTGCCAATATTCTTGGGGGTTACTAACTCCACCAGGAAAACGACAACCCATTCCAACAACGGCGATCGGTTCGTGTTTGAGTCCTTCGTATTCCTCAACTTTGGTTTTGAGTTGTCTGACTTTTAATAATATTTCTGGAGTTAAACCAGTTTGGGGTGCTGCTGCGATTTTTTGGCTCATGGCGTTAACAATGTTTCTATCTCTTGAATTTCTTGAAGCAATAATTGGGCTAATTCTGGAGATTCCCTCGATTCTATTGATTCTGATTCTTCGGGTTGCTTGGCTGGGGTTGTGGCTTTAATTTTGGTATGGCAAAAATCTTCTAGATATTGAGCTAATTTATCGATCTTAGAATAGTTGAAAATTAAACTAGCAGGAAAAACCGCAGCAAAATCGCGCTCTAAGCAATTTTTGAGTTCCACTGCCATCAAAGAGTCCATGCCCAATTCAAAAAAGCCTTGGTGAAAACTAATTGCTGTCGGTCTTAATTTTAAAATCTTGGCTAATGTGGTTTGTAAATAAACTTTTAATTGATTTGAAAATTCGGGCGGTGGTATTTGTTGGAATTGCTCGATCATACTTCCTGAAGCGAGGGAGGAAGAAGTTGGTTTGATATTGGCAGTTGGTGCAATTTGCTCCAATAACAATCTTGGTCGTTGAGATTGATAAAAATCTTGAAACAGTTGCCAATCTACTTGGGCTACTGTGGTTTGGATCGAGTTACTACTCAACAATGCTTCTAAGGCTTCTATCCCTGTTTCCGTAGTCAAGGGATTAATACCCAGACGACTTAATTTCGCCTTGAATTCAGCATCTGCCATGTTTTCTCCTGCCCAAGGTCCCCAATTAATACTCCAAGTGGGCTGTCCCAAACTTGAGCGATAGTGGGCTAATCCGTCGAGAAATTGATTGGCAGCAGCATATACACCTTGTCCCTTACCACCCCAAACAGCAGCGATAGAGGAGAAATTGACCCAGAAATCGAGATGGATTGCTTGGGTTAATTGATGTAAAATCCAAGCCCCTCTAACTTTCGGTTGGAGTACGGCATTAAATTCATTTAAATCGATGTTTTCTAGAAGGCGATCGCTGGCTACCCCCGCAGCGTGAACAATCCCTTTAAGCATCGGCATTGAGGCAATTTGCTCGAAAACAGCTTCCATGTCTTGATAATTAGCAACATCTGCCTGAATAATGCGGAGATTGATTCCTCTGTTCTCTAATTGTTTTAAGGTCTCCCTAGCTCGTTCTGAAGCCTGTCTGCGTCCAATTAAAACTAAATTCTGGGCACCTTTTGCTACCAACCATTGAGCAACTTGCAGTCCCAAAGCACCCAAACCACCTGTAATCAAATAGGTAACATCAGTTTTGAGGAATAGTGGTTGACGCTGGAGTGGAGGAGTTTTCACTAATCTGGCAACATATCTTTGTCCCTGACGAAAAGCAAGGTAATCTTCTCCCTGAGAATCGGTGAGTTCGCCAATTAAGTTAGTTGCGGTGGTCGTTAAACTATCTGAATCTAGATCAATCAATCCTCCCCAAAGTTGGGGATATTCTAGAGAGATCACTTTGCCCAATCCCCAGATCGGCGTTTGAGCGACAGCGATCGCTTTATCTGATTTGATTGCCATGGCTTCCCTGGTGACTAACCACAAAGCAAAAGATGGGGCTAGCTGTTGTTGCCCTAGGGTTTGTACTAAATATAAACTGCTGAGGGTTCCGAGATGGCAAGAGCTTTCGAGAGTTTCGAGATTTAACTGAGAACTAGGTTCTGCATCCAAACTCCAAAGATGAATCGCACCTCGTAACTGTTTGCCCGTCGCCTCAATTTCTGACCACAAGCGTTGCCAATCTTCTAGTTTAAGGGGGTCAATCCCCCAGGTACTGCCATTTTCACGGATAAAGCTACGAGAGTGCTTAACTAGCAGATAACTTTGACCAGCTTGGTCTAATTCTAGGGTTAGGGCTTCTCCCACCCCTTGGCGATCGCTAAAAATTAACCAAACTGACAAATTATCCTGGGGTGAAGGCGGGAAAGACTCCTGACGGGGTTTGAGTTGCCATTCAATTTGAGAAAAATATTCTGAGATGGATGAGAATTTTAGCTGTTGTTGCTGTTGTTGCTGAGTTTGGCTAATTAGTCGTAATAGTTTTGGTAATAATTTACTTTCCGCTGCTGAGAGTTGATGATCGGTTTGTAATTGTTCAATTAGCTGATTGATATTGCCTTCGTGCAATGAATCGAGCGAGTCATTTAAGCTATCAGGTTTATTGACCTCCAGCCAATAACGCTCTCTTTGAAAAGGATATCGCGGTAAAATACAGCGCTGACGTTGATAATCGCGCTCAAATCCCCACCAGTCTATCTCGATTCCCTGACTGTAGAGAATCGCTAAACTCTCTAACATCTGTTGCCAATCCGATTGTTGGGGACGTAAGCTGGCAAGCCAACAACCTTGATGATTAGGCAAACATTGACGACCCATACTTAACAATATTGGTTTAGCACCAATTTCCAGAAAAATATCTGTTCCCAGACAATCAAGAGTCTCGATGCCAGCAGCAAAGCGCACAGGATGACGGAGATGACGACACCAGTATTGGGCATGAGTGACTTCATCCCTTACTAACTGCCCAGTTAAATTGGAAATCAGTTTAATTTTCTGTGGAGAATAGTTAATGGTTGCAGCTATCTGCTCGAATTCTGTTAAGATTGGCTCCATTAATGGGGAGTGAAAAGCGTGAGATACTGACAATCTTTTGCTGGTAATTGCTTTAGCTGTTAACTGCTGCTCAATCTCGGCGATCGCTTCGTGCCCGCCAGAAATCACGACACTATTGGGGGCGTTGATTGCCGCAATATTTACTTGATCTGGGAAAGTCTCTAACCAAGGAGTAATTTCTGCTTCTGAAGCTATGATTGCCAACATCGCACCATCTTGAGGCAAAGACTGCATTAATTTAGCTCTTTGGCAGATTAACTTTAAGCCATCTTCTAAACTAAATACTCCAGCCAAACAGGCAGCAACATATTCCCCCAAACTATGTCCCATCACCGCATCGGGGACAATGCCCCAAGATTGCCACAGTTGTGCCAAAGAGTATTCGAGGGCAAAGATGACAGGTTGAGTATAAATAGTTTCGTCTAACAGATTGGTAGATGAACCATAAAGTAGTTCGATTAGAGGTTTATCTAAATAAGGTTCGACAATGGCAGCACAGCGATCCAGTGTCTTTTTGAAAGTAGGCTGAGTTTGATAGAGTTCCTCGCCCATCCCCAAATACTGAGAACCCTGTCCTGTAAATAAAAAGGCGATTTGGGGCTTATCAGCTTTTTGTATTTGAGATTGCCAGAAACCAGCAATTTCTGCTTGATTTAAGCCAGAAGTTAATCTTGCTTGTAACTGTTGGTGAGATTCGGCAATTACAGCCAAACGATAGTCAAAATGGTTCCTACCAGTATTGGCAGTAAAACAAAGATCTGCCAGAGTAATTTCGGGCTGATTAGCGAGTAGCTGCCGATAACTCCCCACTAAATCTGCTAATGCTGGCTCACTTTTAGCTGAAAGAGTTAAAAGGTGCATTGGGCGATCGCCATTTGAGTTATGAACTCTATCTCCCTCAACCTTTTCCCAATCACTAACTACCATATGTGCATTAGTTCCACCAAAACCAAAAGAACTTACACTAGCGAGCCTTGGTTTTGATCTGGTTGTCCAAGATTGAAGTTCCTTGACAATCGATAGACAATGATTATTTTTAGCAACCAAAGGATTGAGATTGTTTAAATGTAAGTGGGGCGCAATAGCTTGATTTTGCAGCGAAAGTATAACTTTAATCAATCCAGCAATTCCTGCTGCTGCTTCTAAATGCCCGATATTAGTTTTTACCGAACCGATGGCACAAGGTTCTTCTGGCAGCCTGTCCTGACTGAGAACGGCATTTAAAGCTTCAACTTCGATCGGATCTCCCAGAGGTGTTCCCGTTCCGTGAGTTTCGACATAGCCAATCTCAGAAGAACTGATATTAGCCTGTTGTAATGCTTGGCGGACTACTGCTTGCTGTGCCAAACCATTGGGGGCAGTTAAACCATTACTACGACCGTCTTGATTGACCGCAGAACCTTTAATTACTGCCAGAATCTGATTGCCATCAGCGATCGCTGTTGCTAGAGGTTTTAAAATGACAATGCCACAGCCTTCACCTCTGACGTAACCATCGGCAGCAACATCGAAGGTTTTACAATGCCCATCTGCCGACATCATGCCTGCTTGAGCAAAACTATCTGTCAATAGAGGGTTGAGGATTAAATTAACTCCACCAGCAATAGCCAGATCACATTCACCGTTGGCAAGACTTTGACAGGCAAGATGGACGGCAACTAAGGAGGAAGAACAAGCTGTATCTACGACTAGGGAAGGACCTCTGAGATCGAGATAATAAGAAATACGATTAGCCAGCAAACTAGATGCCGTTCCCGTTCCCAAGTAGGCACTACTATAGTTTAGATCGTGGAATTTTTGGGCATAGTCATTAGTGGCAACACCGATAAAAACTCCCGTCTGGGTTCCGGCTAGAGATTTAGGAGCGATCGCCCCATATTCTAATGCCTCCCAAGCTACTTCTAAAGTCAAACGCTGTTGGGGATCGATATATTCAGCTTCGCGAGGAGAAATATTAAAAAAGGGAGCATCAAAGCGATCAATCTCTGGAAGAAAGCCGCCCCATTGCTGATTACCATGCCAACGGTTGCTAGGAACTGTAGTAATAGCATCTACTCCATCCCGCAATAGCTGCCAAAAAGCCTCGGGACTTTCGGCACCGGGAAAACGACAACCCATTCCTACAACGGCAATTGCCTCTTTGGATTTAGGGGCAGCAGTTATAGTGGGAGAATTAGTTTCTTGACCAGATAAATAGGCACTAACTGCCTTGATGGTGGGATACTGCCACAAAAGCGTTGACGATAAACTGACTCCCAACCATTCTTCTAATTCACCCACTAGGGTAACTAAGCTGCGAGAACCCAGACCATAATTGGCTAAAGGTTCTTCAAGATCGATTTGTTCTCGTCTGAGATTGAGTGTTGCTGCTAATTTGGCAATCAGCCACTGTTCGACACGAGTATTGCTTCTGAGAATATTTTCTGGAGCAATAGCCGTCGGTTTTTGCCAAACCATCCAGGTTTCTAGGGTACCTAATAAAAATTCCCTAGCACAAGCAC
>JBFRWL010000015.1:0-16145 GCA_051439565.1 Prochloraceae cyanobacterium | reverse complement strand
GGGTAGGCTCGATATTGAGAGTCCAACTGGACTTAAGTGGAGTTTGTATCTTTATCTGGGACGTTTGGTTTGGCAATCAGGAGGAATCAAGCCATTAGAACGTTGGCTCAGACTTTTGAAACAATATTGCCCTGAAATCGAGCAACTGGAGCGGCTCGAACCTCAAAACTCTCATTTGAAGCAATATAAAATATTAACACATCTAATCAGGCAACGCCGAGTCGATCGCTCTCGGGTAGTAGCTTTAGTTCAAAACGCTTTAATTGAAGTTTTATTTGACATCTTGCAACAAGAATTGTATTTGCTCGAGCAACACAAGTGTCACCTCTCTTTTAAATCTATTGCTAGCGATTATCCTCAAAGTCTCTTTACCCTCGTCCGAACAGAGCAAGTTCTAGGGGAAGCAAAGCAACAGTGGGAACTATGGCAAAAGTTGAGATTAACTGCTTACTCACCCAATTTAGTTCCTATTATTCAACAACCAGAACGGTTACAGAAGCACTTGGAAAACTCAAGCGATCGAGATTTGGGATTGACTAAGTTAGTAGATGGCAAGCGTACTCTGCGCAATCTGTCTCTAGAACTACAGCAGGATCTGCCGAAACTGACCTCTTTATTGGTCCAATATGTCAATTCGGGGATGATGAGCTTCGTAGAAGCTGAGGGGACTATGAAGACTAATTTTTCACCTGAAGAAGGCAGGAGGCAGAAGGCAGAGGGCAGAAGGAAATTATCACAAGGAGACTTCACCCCTCCCGATCGAAAGCCACTAAAGGGAAAAAGTTTTATTGCTCGCCCTCATACCATACCTTCTGCTTCACCCCCTTATGAGCCCCGTGTGGGGATTGCCTCCAGGAACAAGCCATTTTCTGCTTCGACTTCGTCAAACTCTTTAGTAGTTTGTATTGATGATAGCGCAACGGTATGTACTCATATGAAGCAGATTGTTACTCTCGAAGCCTGTAACTTCTTAGAGATACAAGATGCCGTGAAGACAATTCCAACCCTTCTGAAAAATAAACCCGATTTGATCTTTCTGGATCTGATTATGCCCATCTCTAACGGCTACGAACTCTGTTCTCAGATTCGTCAGATCTCTTCTTTTAAGAAGATTCCCATTGTGATTTTGACTAGTAAGGATGGGCTGATTGACCGAGTCAGAGCAAAAATCGTAGGAGCCAATGATTTTCTAGCCAAACCCATAGATCAAAAGAAAGTATTATCTATGTTGCAAAAATATGTTTTGACCAAACCTCAGTTGATTCGGTCATAAAGTAGCATCCTAGATACTACGATCGCATGTAACATTCTCATGTATAAAAGGAGCGACAATGAATACAGTGATGATCGTAGAAGACAGCAAGACAGACACAGAGTTGTTGACGCTCTATCTACAAAAAGAAGGTTTGTCAGTAGTGACGGCGAGCAGTGGAGAAGACGCTAAAGCAAGACTACAGAGCTACAAGCCAGATTTAATTGTTTTGGACGTGATTTTACCAGGTCTGAGTGGGTTTCAAATCTGCCGTCAACTCAAATCTAATTCTGAAACCAAAGGAATCCCGATTGTGCTTTGCTCGACTAGGAAAACTGAAGTAGATAAGCAGTGGGGCAAGATGGGAGGAGCAGATGCTTACCTGACCAAACCTATCAACAGAGATAAGTTGATCGAAACTATTCGTAGATTTATTTAAGGAAGTTATACACAACGATGAGTGCGACAGAATCCCTTGCGGGTTTGGTCAAGTCCGAGCCGCATTACCAAGGAGCAGCATCAGCAACTGAAGCAGAAAGATTTTTAAAATTTTCTCTAAGTCGCCAAATGACAGGTTTATTGTCTTTGAATCGACTGGTTGAGGTGATTAAAATCCGCCCAACTGAAATTTTGCCAATCCCACAAGTGCCTGACTATCTGTTAGGCATTACCAATCGGCGAGGAGAAGCTGTCTGGATTCTAGATTTGCTCTATTTAATGGGAGCTAGTCATTTGTCTGGGCGAGAGATAGTTCCCTCGGTCTGCATGGCGATCCTTGTTGAAGCTCAAGACCAAGCCATCGGTTTACTGGTGGAACAAATTAGCTCGATCGAAACCTACAATCTGCAAAATTTACAGCCTTTTTCTCCACAGATGTTGCCTCCGAGATTACTGTCTTTTTTAGAGGGTTATTTTGTCGATGCTCAGGGGAGTACTCTAGTTCTCTTGGATGTTGATGCCATTATCGAGGCAGTTGAGAACTCGGACTCTGGATATTTCAGTCTGCAATGATTCAAGCATAATTACTAGTGAGGAAATTGATTAATGACTAGCCTGTTCAACTCCGCCGCAGTAAATATTAGCCCTAATAGCTCTAGCTCTACCTCTGGTAATGGTGCTGGGGAGAAGAATCGCCTTTGTCAGCAGGTAAAGAGTGCTTTGCAATCTTTAGTCAATGATTTAGAGGAAATAGATTTTCAGGAGTCGCACCAGTTACGCGATCGAATCACAGAGATTATCAAGCTGACAACTGTCGCGGACCAGCAGGAAAAGGTGGAGCAACAAACTTTTGCTGCCCTCGCGGAAAAACTACGTCTCGCTCCAGATAATGAGACTTTGCTCGACACCACTGTGAGGGAAGTGCAACAGCTTTTAGATGCCGATCGGATTGTGCTCTATACTTTTCGCTCCGACAAAGAGGGAATTGTGGTAGCCGAAGCACTCCGAGAAGGATTTACCCCCGCAATAGGGGAAAAATTACCCTCATTGTGCTTTGGTTTGTCCAATGCTATGAGTTATCAACGAGCCAAGGTAGTAGAGATCGCAGATGTAGAGCAGGCAGATTTATCTCCCTATCAGTTGCAACTGATGGAACGTTTCCAAGTTAGCTCTAGTTTGGCAGTGCCCGTGTTGTTACCGGAACGGGTTTGGGGTCTGGTGGTGGTAGAACAGTGCTTGAAACCTCGACATTGGAAAGATTCAGAAATCCGCTTGTTAGAGCGAGTAAGTACGGAGCTAGGGGTACAGTTACAAACTGAAGCAGTGCGGGAGCAACTCCAAGAACAGCTAAACGCTGAGAGCGCAATGACTAAGGTAATTGACAAGTTGCGTCAGCCCTTCGACCTCAAGGCATTGTTTACAACCGCGACCCAAGAAGCACGCAAGCTACTCGACATCGATCGGGTTGCTATCTACAAGTTTCGCGAGAACTACTTCGGGGATTTTGTTGCCGAAGCGGAAAAGCCCGGATTACCTAAATTAGTGGGCAAGGCTTGGGAAGACTCCTGTTTGCACGACCGCCAGGGGGGGCGATTCCGCGATAATCCTTATGCAGAGTATATCGTCAATGATATCTACAACAGTGACTTGTCCGAATGTCACGTAGAAGTTTTAGAATCCTTCGGAGCCAAGTCCTTTGCGGTCTTTAGCATTTTCAAGGGAAGAAAACTCTGGGGCTTACTAGCTGCCTACCAGAACACCAGGGGACATCATTGGTCAGACTTAAAAGTTAAACTGCTCAAGCGAATAGCTATCCAAATGGGTATTGCCCTCCAGCAGGCAGACAACATCGAGGCGATCGAAGCCAGAAGTAACGACTTAGAAACCCTAGCTAAACAGGAGCAAATCTTAAATCGAGTGGTTGACAAGATTCGCCAGACCCTCGACCTCGAGACAATTTTCCAAACCGCGACTCAAGAAGTGCGCAAGCTGCTAGACATCGAGCGGGTAGTTATCTACCAGTTCCGCGATAACTATTTGGGAGGTGATTTTATCGCCGAAGCAGAACTGCCTGGATTTCCCCAACTAGTTGGCAGTGGTTGGGAAGACTCTTATTTACACGATCGCCAGGGCGGGCGATTTCGCGACGATCCTGATGCCAGCTTTGTTTGCGATGATGTTTACAAAGGTGGCTTATCCGACTGTCACGTGGAAGTTTTGGAATCCTTTGGGGTGAAGTCTTTTGCCATCGTTGGCTTATTCAAGCAGCAAAAACTCTGGGGTTTACTAGCTGGGTTTCAAAATACGAGCGCTCGCCATTGGTTAGAGTCAGAAGTTAACCTGCTCAAACGGGTAGCCAATCAAATTGGCATCGCCCTCCAGCAGGCAGAGAACATAGAGGAGATCCAGTCCAAAAATGCCGAGTTAGTAACCCTAGCCAAACAAGAGCAAACCCTGAACCGAGTAGTTGATAAGATTCGTCAAACCCTCGACCTCGACACAATTTTCCAAACCGCCACTCAAGAAGTCCGCAAGCTTCTGAAAATTGAGCGAGTCACCATCTATAAGTTCGATCGAGACTACTTCGGGGAGTTTGTCGGAGAAGCAGAATTGCCTGGATATCCCAAATTCATTGGACAAAATTGGGACGATCCTTATTTAAACGAAAATCAAGGTGGACTATTCCGCGATGATGAAGCCTTGATTTGCGATGATGTCTATAATGCCAGCTTGAGTGAGTGTCATATCGAGGCGTTGGAATTTTATGGGGTGAAGTCCTGTGCTGTGGTGGCAATTTTCAAGGGTAAGGAATTATGGGGTTTATTGTCTGCCTTCCAAAACAGTGGTCCGCGCCATTGGTCAGAGTCGGAAGTTCAACTGCTTCGGCGGGTGGCTGCCCAGATTGGGATTGCTCTCCAACAGGTAGAAGCATTTGAGCAGGTACAGACTAATAATTCCCAATTAGCTAAAATTGCCGAGCGGGAAAAGGCACTTACTCAACTCATCGAGCGAGTTCGACAAACCCTGGATCTAGGAATTACTTTTAGGACAACGACCAAAGAGCTGCGCTCCCTCTTAAACAGCGATCGAGTTGCCCTTTATCAATTCAATGCCGATTGGAGCGGTCGTTTTGTCTCTGAATCGGTTGCTCGCGGTTGGGTGAGCTTAATCGATGAGCAGGAAAAAATACCCAACCTCCAAGAGAGTATTAGCGAATGTAAGGGAATCAAGAGCCTAACCCAGAAATTGTCGAGGTTTTCTGATAGTTTCTTACAAGAAACTCAAGGAGGCAGTTTCCGCAACGGTCAGTTGCTCGTGCGTGACGATATCTACCAGGCTGACTTTTCCAACTGTTACGTTGAGGTCTTAGAAGAATTTCAAGCCAGAGCTTATGCGATCGCCCCCCTGTTCGTTGGCGAACAATTGTGGGGATTACTAGCTGTTTTTCAAAACTCTGGTCCCCGTCACTGGGAAGCAGGAGAGATAAATTTATTGGCTCAGGTGGCAACTCAGCTTGGCGTAGCCGTGCAACAGGCACAATACATCGAGGAGCTTCAGCAGCAATCCCAGCAAATTGCCAAGCTAGCTGAACGAGTGATAGCTTCTGCCAAAATCATCTATCGACTGGGACAAGAATCACCAGCTCAATTACAAGATAGTTCTACCCTCAAGGCTTTTTTGCGGCTTGCTACTGCAGAAACTCGCCGACTATTCAATACCGATCGGGTGGCAATTTACAAGTTTAACTCAGACTGGAGCGGAGACTTTGTGGTAGAAGACATGGGCAAAGATTGGAAGCCACTAGTAGGTACTCCTCTAGAGGGGGTGAAAGATACTTATCTCGAAGAAAACCAAGGGGGGCGTTACGCTAAGAGAGAGTCTCTGCGCGTGGACAACATCTACACCCAAGAATACCACGACTGCCACATCCAATTACTGGAGCAATTTGAGGCCAAGGCTTATATGCTTGCCCCGATTTTTAAGGGAGAGCAACTCTGGGGACTGTTAGCAGCCTACCACAACAGCGAGCCGCGCCAGTGGGACGACAATGAGCTAAAGCTATTGACCCAGGTGGCTGCCCAGATAGGCGTTGTCATCCAGCGAGTAGAGTACCAGCAGCAGCTTAATCGCCAACGACTGCAATTAACCAAAGCAGCAGAGCGGGAGAAAGCAGACAAGGAGCGTTTGCAAAGGGAAGCATTAAGTCTGCTCAGAGCCGTTGAGCCTGCTTTGCAAGGAGATCTGACCGTGCGAGCACCTCTTTGGGAGGATGAAGTAGGCACGATCGCCGATGGCTACAACACCACGCTGCAAACTTTACAAGAACTGGTCGGCAAGGTAAAGTCTTCTGCCGAACAAGTGAGACAAACCTGTAGCACCAGCACCACTAATGTTACCCAACTGTCCGACCAAGCTCAAGAACAATCCCAGGGTTTGAGCCAAGCCCTGAAGAAACTAGAGCAAATGGTAGAATCGATCGGCATGGTGGCAACGGAGGCCGATCGGGTGAACCAGGCAGTGCTGGAAGCGAACCAAACGGTTCAAGCGGGAGACGCGGTTATGGAAGAAACCGTGCAAGGGATCTCACAAATCAGAGAAACTGTCTCGGAAACAGCTAAGAAAATCAAGAATCTGGGGGAATCGTCGCAAAAGATTGCCAAGATCGTCAGCTTGATCGATAATTTTGCCAACCAGACCAATCTATTAGCCATTAACGCTTCAATTGAAGCTACCCGCGCTGGCGAATACGGACGTGGTTTTGCCGTGGTTGCCGATGAGATCAGAACCCTAGCCTATCAGTCTGGCAATGCTACTACGGAGATCGAAGCATTGGTGCAAGAAATTCAAGCAGAGACTCAAGAGGTCACCGAAGCGATGGAATTGGGAATTATGAAAGTCGTTCAAGGGACAGGGTTAGTCAACAAAACCCGCCAGAGCCTTGATGCTATTAAAGCATCGACCAACCAGATTAGCGAACGAGTGCAAAGGATTACCTCTTCGACTTCAACTCAAACTCAACAGTCGCAGTTGGTGACGCAAGCGATGACTGATGTAGCCCAGATAGCCAATCAAACCTCAGAGAACACTTTCCAACTCGCCTCCTTGTTTCAGGAATTGCTAGTCACATCCGAGCAATTACAGACCAGTATCAGCCAGTTCAAGATCGATTGAGTTTGACGGACAGCTTGAGTTGGCGATCTCGATCGCCAACTGGAAGCCAAATTGGGAAAATCTAAAGCATATTTGAAGCCAAACAGGAGAAGAAGATGACGACCGATCGAGAGATCCAAAACCAAGTTTATCAGTGTTTTCTCAATGAAGCTTCTTCTCTGCTGCAAACGATCGAGCAAGATCTCTTGAGTTTTCTAGAAGAGCAGACGATCGAGAAAGTCCATAACTTGATGCGAAATGCCCACACCATCAAAGGTTCTGCTGGCAGTGCCGAGCGAGAAACAATTCGCACCGTTGCCCATCATCTCGAAGATGTCTTCAAAGCCCTTTATAACCCAAATATAACCCTGGATGAGGAATTAGGAGCCTTACTGTGGGAGTGTTATGAATTGCTGCGCAGATGTGTTACTGCAGAATTAACCAATAGCACTATTGATGAAACTGAAATTCTCAACCAAACAGCTTCAGTCTTAGCCAAACTACAGGAAAAACTGGGAGATTTTTTTGGTCGCGAACCTCATCTTCCCAACTCAGACGAGTTGGGATTCGATGTTGTCGGCTCGATCGTCGCCGAAAGCATGGAGCAAGAGTTACAGCAGTTAGCGGTTATTTTGGCAACTCAGGAGTTGGACCAAGTAGCTTCCGCCTTACGCTCTGAAACTGAGTTTTTGCAAGGATTAGCTGAGGCGTACAATCTCCCTGGAATGGTAGAGTTTGCCGAAACCGTGTTAACCGCGCTAGAACGGCATCCCGATCGAGCACTCCAGATTACTGGGCTGGCTTTGGTAGACTTACAACAGGCACGTGCTGCTGTTCTGACCGGAGATCGCTCCCGTGCTGGAGAACCCTCAATGGCTTTGCGGCAAATGGCAGGACTTTCCCAGAAGTCTGACTCTATTGCTCAAGCCTCAGAAATCTCCGAATCTGTATCTCTCCCCCAACAAACAGCTGAATTACCTCAGCCTCAAACTGCTCCTCCAGAAATAAAATTAGCAACTACAATATCTGCAAACGCTCCTGAAACTTCTTTAGAAGAAGAAGTCAATGAGTCTCAGCCAAAGATTTTACCAAATAGTGAAGCTCCCGCCGACGAATCTAAACAGCAGTTCACTGTAATCACCGAGACAGAATCTAGCTTCGAGCCCAGACAAATTCAACAAAATCGGGATGAGTCGGACAAGGACTTTATCCCACTGGGAGAGCAACAACAGCAGGACAAGGAATCTAGCCAACAGCCTACAACTGAAGCTGCCATTGACCATATCTTGCAAGACATAGGAGTAGATGAGCAAGAGTTAGCAGCGGATGAAACATCAGTCACTGCAGAGGAAGATCGCCGAGAGCAGACTGCGCCAAGACCAAAATCAACTTTTCACTTCAAGCCGCCAAAACGAGAGGTGCGGGTAGACCTGTTACAACTCGAAGACCTCAACCATATCTTCGGTGAATTGCTGATCGAGCAAAATCAGCAAACATTGCAAACCGATCGAAGCCAGGAAAATACTAGAGAAGCTCTTCGATGGCTGCAACTGTGTCAAAAAAGACTGAATAAGATGCGCAACTGGTCCGATAAACATTTTCTCTTACTATCGGAATGGCAGCAACCCAACTCTTTTCAGAGACAAAACCAAATTCTGCCCCCAAAACTCCAACAACACAGAGCATCTCAGTCACTAACCAGTCAAATAGATTCACTCTCTTTGACCAAATCGAGTGAGAGAGAGGGTTTCGATACTTTGGAAATGGATGTGTACAGCGAGCTGCACGTTTTGATTCAGTCGGTTATGGATGCAATGGTGCAATTGCAGGAGAACCTAGAAAAAGTTGGGTTACAGGTCGGGCAGTCCCAACTCAATATCAAAAAGCAGAAACGACTCCTCACCAATGCGCAAGAGAATCTGATCCAAGCCCGCATGCTGCCCTTAGCAGTGCTTTTAAGTCGATTTCCACCTATTCTCAAGCAGATTGTAGCTGCCCATCATAAACCTGCCGAGTTAGAACTGAGCGGCACTCAGATTTTAATTGATAAGTCTATCTCGGAGAAACTATTCGATCCTTTGCTCCATTTAGTCCGTAATGCCATAGCTCATGGGATTGAGTCCCCCGAAATTCGCCGCCAACAAGGCAAGCCAGAAACGGGACGGATTAGAATCGATGCTTACAATCAAGGTAATTCTACCATTATCGAAGTCTCAGATGATGGTCAGGGTCTGAACTGGGAGCGACTCCGCCAACGGGCTGTGAAACAACAGTTATTTTCCCCTACTCAAGCGACAATGCTTTCTGAGGCGGAACTTACCGAACTCTTATTCGAACCTGGTTTCTCCACCGCCGAACAGCTTACCGAGTTGTCCGGTCGGGGGGTGGGACTAGATGTAGTTCGCAATCAAATCCAGGGACTTCAAGGCTCAGTCACAGTTCGCTCTGTTTCGGGAAAGGGCACCGTTTTCTCGCTACATCTCCCCCTAATCTTAATAACGGCGCGATCGCTAGTTTGTCAGTGTGACGGGCTGCCTTATGCCTTGCTAGCTGAGTCAATCGAACGGGTATTGTTACCCGACCCCGCTCAGATTAGCTCCCAACCAACGATCGACGAGCAGGAAAATCAAAAATTCTTGCTTTGGGAAGAGGGACAAGAAAGACAACAAGTGCCGATTAGACCTCTTGCGAGTTTGCTAGCTTACAGCTTTCCTACTGATGTATTCTCTGCCAATACCCCCCTCGCTCCAACTCGTCCCCACCGTCAAAAAGTACCTCCTTTATTGATGCTGCGGCAGCACGATCGACTTCTGTGTGTGGAGGTAGAGCAAATTTTGACCAAGCAGGAGTTAGCGATCAAATCTCTGAGCAGTAAGCCCGCTTTACCTAGCTACATTCAGGGATACAGCGTTCTCAGTGACGGTCGTCTCACCCTGGCGATCGATCCATTAGAGCTAGTCAGCCAGACTTGGAATCAGACCCTCTCCTCTGTGCAAGCTGAAATCTTGCCTGACACGACCGCTACTCCAACTTCACCTCTAAGCTTGTCCACTCAATCCGAACAGCTTTTTCTACCAGCTTCAACTAGTCCCAACCCTCAATCTAACACCTCAAACCAAAGTCAATTGCTGCCGATCGTACATGACTCTGCCACCCCCAGACAAACCTCGACCTTGGCAATACAAGGTCAGTCAGTAATGATTGTCGATGACTCTGCTACCCAAAGAAAGCTTCTGTTTTTGACCCTAGAAAAAGCTGGTTATTCTGTGCTGCAAGCAGGAGATGGGCAAGAAGCGCTGACCAAGTTACGCCAGAATTCAGCAGTTAAACTGATAATTTGTGACATCGAAATGCCGGGGATGAATGGATTTGAGTTTTTGTATACCTGTCGTCATGATTCCAGCTTATCGTCAATAGATGTCATCATGCTCACCTCCCGCAACAATCCCAAGCACCGCCAAATGGCTTTTGACTTAGGCGCAAAGGCATATTTAACTAAGCCTTGCTCGGAGCAGGATTTGCTTAGTTTATTGTCAGACCTAATCTCCTGAAAGAGGTCTAATGTCTCACCTTCTTAGAACAGTTTTTCCCAACCCACCAAACTCCGAACTCACGTCATGTTCCACTACCCTTTCCCACCCAAACGACTCTCCCATGTCACTAATGATGTCAATCTACTCAAACTGCTTGTCTTTGAGATGGCAGATCGTTTCTTCGCCTTACCGCTCGATGTTATCTTTAAGGTTATCGACTGTCCTCCAATTACCAACACTGACCAGAGAGGTTTAGGAATCGCAGATTTTGAAGAGCAAACGGTAACTGTAGTAAATCTCGCTCAGAGGTTATCTCCCCAGAGTATAGATACCCAAACTCTGGAAAAACGCTTCTTGATTCTCACCCAAACCCGCCATGGCGAACTTTGTGGAATTCCAATCGATCGGTCTCCTACTTTGATAGAAGTGCCAATGGAGAAAATCCGCCGATTGCCTTCATCCTATCATCAAATGAACCCTCTCAGTATTGCCACTCATCTAGCTGTTCTGCCAGAGTCAGAGGGGTCTGTGAAGATTTTTTTACTAGGAATGGCGGAGAGAACACCGATTTGATAAATATTATCAGTCTCATTTTTAGAGTAAGCAAATTTTCTAACTTAATCTTTTATCTGCAAACAGTTTCTAATGCCGATCGAAAAACATATAAAGATTAGAGAAGCAACTATACAAGAAGACTATCTTATCGCCGAACATTTTTATAAAATGTGGCAAGATAATGGCGTTTCTTCCAACTGTATTAAGTCTGACTGGCATAATCTAACTTTAGAGTATATCGATCGCGCTCGCCAAAAACTATACTATCAAGCCTATCTTGCTGAGGTAGAAGGTAAAGTAGTCGGTTCTGCAAGTTGTCAATTATTTGCTGGTCTTTATCCCCTTATCCTTCAAGAAAATTATCGCCAATATGGTTACATCTGGGGTGTTTACGTCGAACCGCCTTACAGGGGTCAAGGAATTGCCAAAAAACTTACCCTCGAGACAACAGAATATCTCAAATCCCTCGGCTGCACCAGAGCAATTCTCAACGCCTCGCCACAAGGAAAACCTCTATACGATCGTCTCGGTTTCCTCTCCAGTAACCAAATGGACTTAGATTTGCGTTGATTTAACTGTGTGTTTATCAAAGTCAAAAGATTGTCTGAAAAAGTTTGTTATGACAAAACTCAAACATCCTAATGAGAATATTAACTCAATGAACTCTTGGAAGGTGTTTATCAGCGGTTCCCCGGTTTTAATATATTCCACTATGAAGAAAAAAAGAAAAACAATTAAGAAAAAGGAAGACAAAAAAGGACTCGGTAACAAATATCTGACCCAATACTTCTCTTGGAGATTTCTAATTAGCAGGCAAGCTAACCAGCTTGTTCCTCCCACCAATCCTAAAAACATAAATGCCGGATCGAAATAGTCTTTAATCCAAACCAAGTTATGAATCGTTATTTCAGATTGTGAATTGTAGGTTTGGAAAAAATCTGGAGATTCTATTCCCAGTAATCTTTGACCCCAACTCATTTCTTCCATACCAACGAACAAGAAAGCAGCTGCTATCAAATAGTACAAAATGCCCAATTTGTTTGACTTTCTTTCTAAAAAACTCTTGCCGATTGGGATGGCAAATATAAAAGCAAGGATATAAGCTAAACTAGTTCCGTACTCGATAAATCCTCCCTCAGTGTTCATATTCTTCCAAGAATCATACTCGATCGATGATTGGATCAGGACGATGATAATGGTTAAAAAAATAGGTAATAAAAAGACCGATAGAGCAATAATTTTTCTTTGGCGTGTCAAGATAGCATAGTTAACTACTTTTCTTAGGCTCGATCGCCTTCCTAAGATAACTAAAAAGATGCTAAAAATACAAGAAAATAATATGCTATAGTTCCATCCTCCTTCAAGAAAGGCTTTAATAATTTGCACTCCCAATGAAATAGTCCCTAAAACGATCAAAGTCGTGCTAATAACTTTGATAAAAAATTCGATTCGTCTTTTTAGATGTTTTTTTTGTAGATAGGAGTTGATTGAGTTAGAATCTGTCTTTAGCATCTTTTGTTGTGGATGTCAAGATATTGTAGTCAACGTCAGCATTATATCTTAGCAAACATCGATTGAGTCTGACTGGCACAATATAACTCTAGAATATATAGACGGACTATGCTCGCCAAAAACTTTACTATAAAGCCTATGTCGCACAAGTAAACTCTAAAGTAGTCGCTTCTGCAAGTTGTCAATAAGGAAAACCAGTGTACGATCGCCTCGGTTTCCTCCCCAGCAATCAAATGCACCTAGATTTATCTCGATCTAACATAGAATAAAGAAATGTAAAGAAATACAAATAAACATTTATGCCAAGTCATCAGGGGAGTAAAAGTAAACCCCGCGTTGTAGTAGTAGGTGCGGGAATTGGCGGTTTAACTGCTGGAGCCTTACTCGCCCGTAGAGGATATGATGTCTTAATATTAGACCAGGCGATCGTACCTGGGGGATGCGCCTCTACTTTCAAGCGTCGGGGCTTCATTTTCGACGTTGGTGCTACTCAAGTGGCAGGTTTGGAACCAGGAGGAATTCACCAACGGATTTTCGAAGAATTAGAAGTAGAATTACCCCCTGCTACTCCCTGCGATCCGGCTTGTGCGGTATTCTTACCCGAGGAAAACCAACCAATTAATGTTTGGCGAGATCCTCAAAAATGGATAGCAGAAAGGCAAAGACAGTTTCCAGGTAGCGAACCTTTCTGGCAATTGATGGGCAAGTTATTTGCTGCTAGTTGGAAGTTTCAAGCCAAAGATCCAGTTTTACCGCCGCGCAATCTTTGGGATTTCTGGCAGTTGGTTTCTTCAGTACGGTTGGATACTTTAACTACTCTTCCCTTTACTTTTACGACTGTAGGAGATGCTTTGCGATTGTATGGCTTGTATGGCGACAAGCGTTTGAAGACTTTTTTGGACATGCAACTAAAGCTGTATTCACAGGTAGATGCAGACGCAACTGCCTTTTTGTATGCAGCGACAGCACTAGCAGTTTCTCAACAACCCCAGGGATTGTATCACCTTCAGGGTAGTATGCAGGTTTTGAGCGATCGCCTGGTAGAAGCCTTAGAAAAATACGGCGGTAAACTATTAATGCGCCACAGTGTAGAACAGATTCATAATAAATCGGAAAGGGTTACTGGAGTAACTATCCGCAACCAAAAAACTGGGGAAGTTTGGACCGAAAGTGCTGATGAAGTAGTTGCTAACGTCACGGTGCAAAATCTAGTCAAACTATTAGGTAAAGAAGAGTACAAACAGACCAAGGAACCAGCAGACCAGCAGAAAATCCCTAATTCTATGTCTGGCTACAAAGTTCGAGTCGATAAGTTACCCGCAGCATCGGGTGCTTTTGTCGTCTATCTGGGAGTCGATAGAAGTGCTATTCCGTCTGGATGTGCGCCTCACTTGCAGTTTCTCTACGACTACGACGGACCAATTGGGGAAAATAATTCTTTGTTTGTCTCGGTAAGTAAACCAGGAGACGGACGCGCGCCAGAAGGAAAAGCGACAATCATTGCTTCTTCTTTTACCGATGCGAGTATGTGGTGGCGAGGAACTGAGGAAGAATACGATCGCCTCAAACAAGAATATACCCAAGAGGCAATTTCTCGTCTAGGCAAGTATTTCCACCTCACTCCAGAAACGATCGTCCATCAAGAAACAGCTACCCCCCGCACCTTTGCTCGCTTTACCGGACGAGAACGAGGTATAGTAGGAGGTATAGGTCAGAGAGTGCCTACTTTTGGGCCTTTTGGTTTTGCCACTCGCACTCCAGTCAAACATCTCTGGCTAGTAGGTGATTCAACTCATCCAGGGGAAGGTACTGCTGGCGTTAGTTATTCTGCCCTCACAGTTGTCAGACAAATTGAAGCTGCTAATTAGCTTCAACTATCGGAAACCTCAAGCTAAGATTATCAGTAAAACAATTACCAATTTAGAGAGGAAGATTTTTAATTCATGAACGAAGTTACTTACTTACTGGGAACTACTATAGTCAATTTCCTCGGTATCTATATGATACTATTGATTGTCCGGATTCTACTGAGTTGGTTTCAAACTGCTGGCTGGGCATACCAGATTATGTCTTTCTTGAGTCCGATTACCGATCCCTACCTCAATATTTTCCGTTCTATTATCCCCTCTTTGGGAGGAATTGATTTCTCTCCCATTTTGGCCTTTTTTGCCATTCAGATTCTTCAGGGCGTAGTTAGCCAATTATTCGGCGTTCAGAGTGCTATTTTTTAGTTACCTGCCCGATCTATCTAATCGTCATAGTAGAAAGGACGTACTCTACCAGCAAAACCAGAGGCTTTAAATTGCTTGAGTTGTAAGGGTGTCGGTTGATTGGCAGCAACGCTGATCCTAATTTCAAAATCGCTGACACCTGGAGGTACTTCAATAATTGTTCCTACCCGACCCCGATTTTCAAACACGGGGTTATTATTTGCATCGTAGATGCGACCGTATACGTCGGCATCGACTACTGTTTTGCCCGAAGTGTTTTTAGCTTTACCAGTAATGATAAAGCAATTAGCTGGGATGATATCGCCACTGGTAACATTGCCTTCAGCTAACTCAGATGGACAGTCGTGGTAAGAAAGGTCAAATAGCTTAATTGGAGTTAGCGCCAAAGCAGAAGGGGGAACTAGCCAACCGATCAGGGAGAAAAGACAGCAACAAACAGCGATACCTAAAGCTTTAAATCGCATAAACTGTAGTATTCAATTAACTTTAATTCTCAGCTTAGCGCGAGTTGAGTACGCCATATCTGTAAATTCTAAGTAGGTAGGTCAAATTTAGTTGAGATAGGGATGTGGGGCGTGTGGGGTGTGTGGGAAGTGTGGGGCGTGTGGAGAGTGTGGGGAGTGTGGGGAGACAAGGGGGATAATAACAAACAGCAATGAGCAATCAACAATCAACAATTAACAAACAGCTAACTGCTCATTTAGGTTTTATATTTATTTATGCCTACCTACTTAATTGCCACTAACCAAGCCTAAATATTCTTGCAGAGATCGGCGCATCACATCTACTGGTACTGGCTGCTGCAACCAAATTTCTAAAGCGGCTGCACCTTGTTGTACCAGCATTTCTAAGCCGTCAATGGCGATCGCGCCCATTTTTTGAGCCATGTGCAAGAATTGAGTCGGCTGGGGATTGTAAACTAAGTCGTAGGCGATCGCTTCTGGGGGCAATTTTTCTAGTAACTCCCTCTCTACAGGCGAGTGATCGACATGAGGATACATCCCGATAGGCGTAGTATTGACCAATAATTCTGTGCTGGATAGCAGCCCTGGCAATTCCGACCATCTATGAACTGTTAAAACGGCTCTGAGGGACGAATCAGCCCAACTTTGTTGAAAAAGCTCTAATTTATGGCGATCGCGTCCGACAACGCTAATTTCGGGGCAACCCAGTTCCTCTAAACCAGCCACAACTGCCCTGGCTGCGCCGCCATTACCTAAAATAACTGGAGTAATTTGACTCCAATCCCGCAATTGCCCTGTAGTTTTCAAGGGGGAGAGAAAGCCTTCTACATCGGTGTTCGTACCCTTCCAACCCACCTCAGTGCGCCAAACAGTGTTGACGGCTCCGACCAATTTAGCATTAGGGGTAATCTCTGCTAGCAGGGGTAAGATCGCCTGTTTGTGGGGAATAGTAACATTAAAACCGACTAAGCCAATTGCGTTCAAACCCGCGATCGCTGCTGTTAAATCC
>JBFRWL010000014.1:0-4239 GCA_051439565.1 Prochloraceae cyanobacterium | reverse complement strand
CTAGTGAATTAATTTTGATAATTGAAATGATTTTTGTTGAGCAAAAGTTTGAGAGAAGGGGTATTATTTCGACCTATAAGCAGTAAGTAGGCACAGGGAACAAAGAATAATGCTAAAAGAGTAGCACCACCAACTCCTCCTGCGATACAAATAGCTAAAGGAGGCCAGTATTCTCCACCATCAACAATTATGGGGGTGAACCCAGCGACAGTAGTGATGGTTGTTGTGAGTACGTGACGGGTGGAGCGAACAATGACTTTTACCATAGCGTTGCGATCGCCATTACGAGCTTGAGGGTGAGCACGCAGGGCAGCCAGGACGACTATGGAGTCATTAATGGCCACTCCAATCAAACCGACAATCCCGCAGACGGCCATGAAACTGAAGGGATAACCAAAGAACCACAGAGATGCTAAGGCTAGACCGATGGAACCAATGGCTACTAGGTAGATGATTGCGGCACAGCGGAAGGAGTTGAACGAGAGAACGAGAGTGGCAAGCATCAAGAACATCAGGGGTACTACTCCAGCCATCAGGTTGTCCACTGACTGATTACGACCTTCTGCTTCTCCACCCCATTCCAGAGAATAGCCTGGAGGGAGTTGAAAATTACTGTGCAAAAGACGCTCTTTGAAGTCTGCTAAGACGGTTGACGGTAAAGTGCCAGCAGTGACCAAACCTTGAACCATGTTTACCCGCCGAGCATTGCGTCGAGTGATAGTAGCGGTTTCGGGAACCAGCGTGAGTTGAGCCAAGGTTGATAAGGGGATGGAAGAAGAGAATTCTGAAGATGATGGTGTGTTTGGCAATAGATCGAGGGTTGCGATCTGGTTGAGATTGTCGCGATCGTTTTGGTCGAGGCGAACTCGCAGGGGGAGTTCTTCATTTTCTTCGAGAATAGAACCGCCTAGATTCCCTTCCAGGTTAGCATCTAATTGCTGGGCAATTTGGGTGTGATCCAATCCAGTCAGTCGGGCTTGTTCTTCATCTACAACAAGAGCCAGTTTGGTCAAATCTGCTCTTAAACTTGTGCTGGTGTGGGTCACATTGGCTACTTGTACCAGTTCTGCTCGGGCTCGGTTGCCCAGTTCTTTTAGAGTGTCTAGGTTAGGGCCGTAGAGCCTTAGTTCAATCGGAGCAACTGGAGGTCCCGTCTCCAGTTGCTTCACCAAGATTTTAGCAGCAGGAAAGGCTAAATCGAGTTCTTGTTGTAAGCTACGAATCACTTGACGGCTTTCGGTAGCAGAAGTGGTTTGAACCATGGCCGAGGCATAATTACTTATGCCACCTTTGATACCAGTGGGGGCTATAGTGTAATAAAAAGCGGGGGCGTGAGTTCCTAAAAACCAGTAAACATTAGCTACTTTAGGATGCTGTCTGATTACCTCAGTTGCTTCCTCCACAACAGATTTAGTTTGTTCTAGAGAAGCCGAGGAAGAGAGTTCCAACTCAATGTAGAACTGGTCTCGTTCTGCTGGAGCAAAGAACTGCTGTGGTACATCAGCAGCCATCAGAAACCCGCTAACTGGCAAAACTAGAGCAAGCAATACTCCCAAAACAGGGCGCATCAAAACAGCAGCCAGGGTTTGCCGATAAACTTTAGTTAATTTGACTGGAGAGAAACCTTTTGACCAAAAGCTTTTCAGCGATTCTAAAGCTAGAGGTTTGAAGACTCGATTCTGACTGACTCTGATTCTGCTAGGTTTTGTGGTTCTGGGACTCATCCAACCATTGAGAGCTGGGATGACGGTTAAGGATAACAGTAGGGAACTGAGAAGGGCTAGAATTACGCTTAAGGCGAGGGAGCGCACAAATTCACCAGTCAACCCAGGAGCCAGGAGCATGGGGGCAAAGGTTAAAACTGTTGTTAAGGTGGATGCCAATAGGGGAATTGCTAGATAGCTTGCTGTTTTGGGTATTGCCTGTAAAGGGGAAAGCCCCTTTCTTAGTAAATGGTCCATTTCATCGACAACGACAATGGCATTATCAATCAACATTCCTAGAGCAATGACCAGTCCAGTAACTGATGTATTATCTAAGGGAACCTCCAGCACATTCATTCCTCCAAAGACTATCCTCACTGAGAGAGGAAGAGAGACTCCGACAACTAGGGCGGATTTGACCCCCATAAGGAATACTGTAGTGGTAACAACTAATAGGGTACCGAGCCAGAGATTTTGGAACAGACGATTCAAGCGGGTTTCTACATATTGGTTCTGGTCGAGAAGCAGGTGCAAGCCAATACCAGGTGGCTTACTGCGGCGAAATTCTTCTAGGGTTTGGTGTGCTCGCTTCATCCATCGATCAATTCGTTGACCTGATTCGATGCGGACGGCTAGAGCAATACCAGTTTGCCCATTGATTATAGCTAGTTCTTTCGATGGGTTTTGGATGCCTTTGGTGACTGTGGCAATATCTCCCAAACGGATTAACTGCTCTGAGTTAGTGCCAACGAGAATGGGAATTTGTCGAATTCGCTCTAAAGAGTCTAGCTCGCTTTCTACTTCAATTAGGAGGTCATTGTTGCTGCTACGAAATGTTCCTGAAGAGACCTTAGCATCGCTGAGGCGGATTTGTTGAGAGAGTTGTTGGGGGGTAAGACCTAAAAAACTTAAATCGGTCTGGTTGATTTCAATCTGTATTTCTTCAGCTGGAGCTCCCCAAAACTTGATTTCTTCTACACTGCCTAGAGCGTAGAGTTGTTCTTTGAGTTGTTCTGAATGACGGCGTAAGATAGCAGGATTGCTGGGAGTCTCTAATTCCCAGGTTAGAGCAACAATCAGTGCATCAGATTTAAGCGGTATCTCCTCATATTGGGGAGCAGATACTCCTGGTGGCAGTTGTGGGGCAATATCAGTGAGGAGATCTCGCACGCGAGACCAGACTTCATTAATATTTCTTACATTGTCCTTGAGTTCAACCATAATGCTCGAACTGCCCAAACGTGAAGTAGAAACAATAGATTTAATCCCCTTAACTTCTAATAATTCCTGTTCTATTTTTTCTGTCACTAGAGATTCTACCCGCTCGGCACTGGCTCCAGGGAATTGGGTAGTAATTTGACTCAGCCACAGACTAGGTTGAGGGTCTTCAATACGTGGCAAGGCTTGAAAGGAAAAAAGACCCCAAACTAAGATCAGACAGATAGTTAGAATTAGAAGTCGAGTATTACGATAAAATAGGTTCCACATTATTTGCTCATGATTACACTTAATCAAAAAGATGGATTTAGGGCTTCTTAAACAAGATTTTCAGGAAATTTTTCAGAGATTATTATTCCTAATCTATGTATGAGATTTCACTGAAGGAATTTTCCACCAAGGTAGATAAGGATATTGATGATGTTCCCAGTGATAGCTGAAGTGATAACAAGCAATAAAAGAAAACAAAGGAGACACACTTAGACTCTGAATACCTTTACCTTTTTCTTGCTGTCGATGAGGTAAAAAAGTACCAAAAATAAATAACTGAAATGAGCTAAGAAATAGGGATAATCCCCAAAATAAACTTATATTTAATCGTGAGATATGAAAAATATAAACTAATCCGTTTATTACCAGTGTTAACTTAAGCATCACTGACCAATTGATATATGTTTTCATAAACTTTATATACCAATTCCCAAAACTGGAATGAACACCATCATGATAGTCAGGATCAAGATTTGTCGCTGGAAAATTATGATGTAGAGAATGCAGCTTTTTGAAGTTTTGATAGGAAAATAAACAATACAAGTTTAGCGCAATAGCACCAATAAAATCATTTAAACGCGGATTTAAAGGATAAACCAGTCCGTGCATAGCATCGTGTGCAGTAATGAAGAGTCCAGTGCTAAGGAAAGTTTGTCCCAAAATCAAAATACATAATAACAACCAGGAAAGTTTGTTCAAATCAGTATGTAAGCAGATAAAAGTGTTTACTAACCAAAATGCAATAATTAACAATGCAATAATTAAACTTAACTTATGATTAATGGGATGTAAGGGTGCCTTCATACTTTGTCTTTGTCCAAAGTCCCACACCAAGCAACTTTCATTTATTTAGATAGAGATTTTTTTACTTAACTATTCTTATATTTTTTTAACAAAACCACAAGAAAGTAAATATTTAGATGATAGTAAAAAAAGCGTTAAATTTAATCGTCCTGGAACTAGAACCACAATTATTTGGCTTTGGGATAGTAACTCACAACACGGTGATTGGATAAGCTAAAACGCATTTTAAATGCGTTTTAGCAAG
>JBFRWL010000013.1:0-2611 GCA_051439565.1 Prochloraceae cyanobacterium | reverse complement strand
GCCTTTTTTAATCGCCGGAGTAAAGCAGAACGACTGCTGTATGATTCATAAATCTGATTGATTCGTTCTTGAAAGGCGCATTGTTTGTTTTGATAAACAGCTAACTCGTGAAGTCTTAATAGTAATTTTAAAGCATCATTATAAGATTTTGATTGACCTCGTTTAATTAAATTTTCGACATCTTTCCAAGCAAAATCTTCCTGTTTTGCTAAAGTTTGTAAATCTTTAATTCTTTGGGCTTCTACTTCTTTTTCTAGTCGTATTTCTGCTTCTTTTTGTTGTTTTTCTGATGCTGATAATAGTTCTTTTATTGTTCGTTGTGATTTACTTTTGGGTTGAGAAATAGTGATTAAGTTGGCTAATTTTTGGTTGAGTTGTGCTCTCAGCCCTGGTTCCCCTTGGGCTAATTGCAGTAGAATTTCCTCACATTCAGTCCGAGAAAGTTGTTGAATCGCTCCTTGTAAATCCCGAACAGATATAGTTGCTTGCTTTGGACTCGATTGAGCGGCAATTTTTAACAAACTTTCATCGACCTCAAATATCTTCACAAAAGACTTTAAGGAGGAAGATAATTTTTTTAATCCAGGTGGTATCGGAGGCTCTAAATCTTGTTCATCCAGCTCTAGCCAAGTCATTCCTTTTAACCAAGCAAGATACAAAAGCCGATAGTCCTGCTCTAAAATCTCCTGACGCAAACCGATTAATGAGTCTAAATAGCCTTCTCCTTCTACCCAGCCAAATCCTTCTTCATCGTGGAATTGAATATCTAAGATGGCATAATTATTAACCAGAGAAATACTCAGAAAATCTTCAAGACAATAAGGTTGGATTTGTTCTAGATTAAGCAAGGATTTAGGAAAGCGAAACATCAGTTGCATTGTTCCCCAGTTGGCAATGTAAAACATGGCATCAAAGTGTTTAGCTAAAACTTGCTCAGTATTTCCCGGAAAATCACTATAACTGTAGGTAAAGATGGCTCTAGTGGAACTGAGTTATACGCGAGAAGATAGTTGGCTAATCTCCTGTTTTTGTTTTTCGTTCAAAGTTCCTTCGACAGTTTGAAACTCGTAGTATTGGTATTCACTCATAACTGTTGCAATTAAATTTTTAGGGATGGGTGTCCATTTACTAATACAAAGTGTAAATTAAATACTAGGCAGGTAGTTTGGATTACTTCCGAATTCCGAATTGTTTTCCTAGCTTCTTTCGATGGGCAAAGAATTGTCGGATGCCCACTCGCCCATAGAACCGTCATAGAGTGCGATGTTCTCATAGCCAAGTTGGTGCATCAGGAAGAGAATGACGGTAGCACTAATGCCCCCACCGCAATAGGCAATAATCCTATCTGCATGGTTAGCGCCTAGGGCATCGAACTTCTCTTTAGCTTCATCTATTGACACGAAAGTATGGCTTTCTGGGTTGACCAACTCTCCAGCATAAAGGTTAACGCTACCGGGAATTCTGCCAGGACGGCCATAGCGGCTCGGCTCTTGCCCTCGGTAGTAGGACTGATTCAAGGCATTGATTAATAGGGTATTTTCATCGCCAATCGCTGCTAGAACCGCTTCTTTGTCCACGAACAATCCAGGCCGCAGCCGAGGGAAGAAAGTGACAGGAGGATAGATACAGGGCTGGGTCGAAACTGGATGCCCTTCTCGGAGCCACTTAGTCAAGCCGCCATCAAGGACGGCAGCGTTGTCGAAGCCAAAAGCCCGTAGCATCCACCAGACCCGCGTGGCCCACATCAGGCGGCGATTACTGTAGAGTAATACTCGCGTCCCTTCACCACTCCCGTGGCGGGACATGGCGGCAACGAACTGCTCCACTGATGGCAGCATGAACCGCAATCTCGTGCTGTTGTCGGACAGTTCTCCCTGTAAATCAAGGAAGCCCGCACCAGGAATATGTCCCCGTTGGTAGTCGACGAAACCGCTTTCAACTCGATAGGGGGCATCGGTGATCTTCTCGGCAGTATGTAAGTGAGAAGTACAATCGAAAATGCGCAGTTGCGAGTCTGATTGGTGTGCTGATAACCAGCTAGTCTGAACTATAGAAGAAAACATACCAGTAAGATTTTTGCTCATCTTCTCTATTTTTATTACTAGTTAACTTGTCGTAAATTGCTATCTTTGCGAATTCGGTTCACGGAGTGGATAAGATCCAATAGAGGATCTGTTTAGGAACCGTGGTTGACTAGGGAAGAGCAACCCAGGCTACTCAATGTAATACCTAAGGTAAATTAATTATCTTTACGGTGGAGAATCCTGAAGCATTATGTCCCAACAAACAAGTTTTTGTCACCCGTCAAATTCCTCAAGCGGAATTAGATGCACTCTTACCCCATGTATAAGTGGAAGTCTGGCCCGATCGCCTACTACTTACCTATTCCATTTTATTAGAAAAGGTTAAGCACATTGATGGTTTATTGTGTTTATAAACCGATTCCATTGGCCAAGCCGTAATTGAAGCGGGAAGATCTTTGAAGGTAATTAGTCAAATGGCAGTAGGCTACGATAATATTGACATCGCCGCCGCTACTGCTAGGGGTATTCCTGTGGGTAATACACCGGGAGTTTTAACCGAGGCAACTGCGGATTTAACCTGGGCATTA
>JBFRWL010000012.1:0-6202 GCA_051439565.1 Prochloraceae cyanobacterium | reverse complement strand
TTGCGGCACTGGTTCGACTACACTGATGTTAAAGCAGGCATTCCCGCAGGCAGAAGTAATTGGACTAGATTTGTCGCCTTATATGCTGGTCATGGCTGACTACAAAGCTAAACAAGCTAGCTTAGATATTCAGTGGCTACATGGCAAAGCAGAAGCAACAGGCTTGCGCGAAGCTTCTTTTGACCTAGTAACTGCTTCATTGTTGTTTCACGAAACGCCTCCAATTGTCTCTAAATCAATTCTGCAAGAATGTTTTCGCCTACTCGTACCAGGAGGACAAGTAATTATCCTAGATGGCAATCAAACAGCTATCCGTTCTGCTACCTGGTTGACGAATATTTTTGAGGAACCCTATATTGAAGCTTATGCAGCGGGAAATGTGGATGCTTGGATGGGTGCAGCAGGTTTTGAAGCCGTACGCACGGAAGATGTATGGTTGGTACATCAAGTAACAGCAGCAATAAAACCAACATCTGTGCAATCACTCCAGCTAACTAGGAAACTAAAAGAAGTGAGGGATAAACTGGAAATTCCTGCTCCAGCATTTTAGATTGATTGGATGAGTTTAAAGGCAGTTCTATTTGATTTCAATGGTGTCATTATCAATGATGAGTCAATTCATCAACAGTTGATTAATGAGATTCTGAGCGCAGAAAATTTACGTACTAACCAGTTAGAGTATCGGGAAGTTTGTCTTGGTAGAAGCGATCGAGCTTGTTTTAGTGAGATTCTTTCTCTTCGCGATCGCTTAGTTACAGAAGATTATTTAGCTAAGCTGATTGAGTCTAAAACTAAAGCTTACCAACAAAAGCTACAAAAATTAGCAACTTTGCCGATCTATCCTGGAATCAAGAATTTAATGGCACAAATCCAGATAGAAGGACTGTTAATAGGAGTGGTAACTGGTGCTTTAAGAGAGGAAGCACAATTAGTTCTCGATCTCGCTGATTTGCAACAATACATTAGTGTTATCGTTGCTGGAGATGAGGTCAAAGCCAGTAAGCCAGAACCCTATGGATATCTCTTAGCAGTTGAACGCCTCAATCGACAAAATCCGCATTTGCAATTACAACCATCGGATTGTTTGGCGATCGAAGATACGCTAGCAGGTGTTGAAGCGGCAAAACGCGCCGGAATGCAGGTAGTAGGCGTAGCCAATACCTATCCCTTTCACCTACTTCAACGCCAAGCGAATTGGGTGGTAGATTATCTATCTGAGTTGGAATTCGAAAGAGTCAAACAAGTTCTGTCCTAAGTAGGTTAATAGGGCTGAATAATGCTAGAATTCTGCGTAGTTGTATGAGATTGGGGATTTATGTGCTTTAATCCCAATTCTAGGGGAATTAGCTCAGTTGGTAGAGTGCTGCGATCGCACCGCAGAGGTCAGGGGTTCGAATCCCCTATTCTCCATTTCTTTGAAAAGCCTTTAAATCCAGTATTTAAAGTCTTTTCAATAACTTTACTCAAAGTGCAGCAGCCTTAAATTAAAAAGTCTGTTGTACTATTTTTGGCAAGTTTAGATACAGTTATAAACTCAAATTTTTTATTGCCGCTAATGCCATTTGGGTCCGAGCACGAACGGCTATTTCTGGATCGGTGGCGATAATTAGTGTAAATTTATCTAAAATTTGCTTGACAAAGTCAGTTTGAGTATAGTTAATAGCTGCAAACAGAGCTTGCAAGCCAACAACTGCAGCATAGCGAACTACCCATTCCCCATCCTCAGAAACGAGCAATAGAGTCTTGAGAACTTCTGTTTGTGCAGGTAAAACTTGCTCTGGAGGTAATTTTAACCAATTAATAAATCCTAAGCCTCTCGCAGCGGCACGACGCACGCTCAAAGAAAAATCGGTGCTGGCAGCTTTTAACAACAAGTCTAGTCCGCGCGGATCGCCTATTCCGGCAAAGGCTCGAATTGCCCAGGCTCTTGCTCCATAATTATAATCGTCAAGATTTTCTAACAAGTAGGGAACCGCTGGTTCTCCTATATCTATCAATCCGTCAACAGCAGCAACCGCTGCTCCTGGGTTGTTATAACCTAATACTTCAATTAAGGTGGGAATTGCTGCCTCACTTCTAACTGCAGCTAAAGCTTCAACTGCATCTAATAAACCGTCAGCAGAATCAGCTCGTTCGACAGCTTTTATTAATTCTGATGTATGTTCCATAAACCCTCTCCCAGTTTCCCCGTCAGCCTCAACCAACAAATTCGATGTCGAGCGGCTTATTCAAGCAGAAATCTATTATTATAAAAGTCCATCCATCAGCTTCATTAATTGAATGCTTTCTTCAGATAGGGGCGAATTTGCCGAGTCTTTTTCTAACTGACATTCTAATAGTCCTTTGAGAGAGATTAGCTTGAGACTATTTTCGGCTAAAGTCTCCGCGATCGCCTCTCCAGCAGGAAAATAACCGATTGCGCCCAAATCCATCAGTGCCGATCGGCGCAACTGTAGATCTTGAGCTTGCAAAGCTCGAACTAGACGCTCTCCATAAACTTGGTTGGCAGTTAATTGATACAGGGCTCTTGCCGCAGCATACTGTACTTTAGGAACGGAATGTCCTAGAAAGGGTTCAATCTGTGGTATTGCTTCCGAAGCACCCAAAGTTCCTAAAGCTTCTATTACCGCCTCGTAAGGTTGAACCAGATGAGGTTTACCGGGTACTTGCTTGGCTGCGGCTACGCCACCATCGAGGAGTTTGAGTAGTATCGGAATACAACTGCGATCTCGAAGAGACCCTCTTTGCGGTGCGCCTAACATTTCCAATGCTTGTGCGGCTGCTTCTCTCACGTAGAAATCTGGAAAATCTAAACAGCGAATCAAGGGTGGTACCGCTCTATTATCTTCCAATTTACCCAACGCTCGTGCGGCATTGCGCCTTAAAGGGTAGCCTCCGTCGGGTGCCCTATCTTCCTCATCTTCTAAAGCAATTAATAAGGCATCAATTGCTGCTGGTTCCCGAACTCGAAATCTGCCTAACCACCAAGCGGCATAGTAGCGCTGACCTAGGTCTTCTTTTTGTAGTAGGTTGGCGATCGCTTGTTCTACAGTTAAAGATTCGCTATCAGATGTTAAAGCTGCTACAGATTCAGAATACTCCTGTTGCATTTTCATTATAGTTGCCAGACAGAACAATACCCGGAAAAGTAAACAAATACTAGCCTTTTGCTGGCATTCGCATACTCTTCCGGGCAAGAGTTTTAACAACTTAGATAGTTGTTAGTTCATCCAAGCTCCTTGCTAGCAATTAGCCTGAATCTCTTGACAGAGTGTAGTCTCAATTAGCTCAGGGCGTTGATTGCGTAGTCGAGATAAGAATTAGCTTCTACTGCTGGATCTCCTTTGAGACCGTGGTTTGCTTTGATATGTTTAAGGGCTTCAATGTACCAGCTGGGAGATAGCTCGAAGCTACGATTGATCTCATCCAAGCCAGCAATTAGATACTCGTCCATGGGGCCAGTACCACCAGCAATCAGGCAGTAGGTTACCATGCGCAGGTAGTACCCGATGTCACGAGCGCACTTAGCTTTGCCTTCCTCTGTAGAAGCATAGTTGGGACCAGGAGTGGTGGTAGTATAGGGGAATTTGTTATAAACAGCTTGAGCTGCACCGTTGGTCAAGTTCTGAGCATTAGCGGTCAGACTCTTAGCTGCTTCTAAGCTAGCTGTAGCTTGTTTGAAGCGACCAAAAGCAACTTGAATTTCCGTGCTGCTCAAGAAGCGACCTTGAGAATCAGCTGCTGAAACGGCTTCGGTGAGGGGGGTTTTCATCGTTAAGGTATCTCCCTATTATTTTGTTTGCGTTTTCCTAAAAAATACAATCCTTTAACTTTTCAGACGTTAGAATCGTCTAGCTCTGGTTATGCAACTGCGGCAGCAGCGCGATCGAAGTAGCCAGCAATTTCAGATGCTAGAGCGCTGCAATCGCCGGGAGTGATGCCTGCAGGATCGTTAACGATAGCCAGTGCTGCTTCTTTCATCTTTTGCACGCCAACTGCCACGGAAGCCCCAGGAGTACCTAGTGCTAGATAAGTTTCCCGCAGACCATTGAGGCAGCGATCTTCTAGTGAGCTAGCATCCCCAGCAAAAATAGCGTAGGTGACATAGCGCAGGATAATTTCCATATCTCGCAAGCAAGCAGCCATGCGACGGCTAGTGTAGGCGTTACCACCAGGAGCAATCAATTGGGGTTGTTCCGCGAATAGAGAGCGAGCTGCGTTAGTAACAATTGCAGAAGCATTGCTGGTGATCCGGTTAACAGAATCCATCCGCTTGTTACTTTCCTTGACCATATTGCTCAAAGCATCTAATTGAGCGGTGGATAAAAATTCGCCTCTGGCATCAGCCTGAGAAACTACTCTAGTGAATGCATCAAACATCGAATCAATCTCCTAGTTTCTAGTTAAGTTGGTTTAGAATTCAAAACGAAATTGTTCGGACGGCGGTTTCTAACTGTTTGTATAAGCTACAGTTTAAGACAGACACCTACCGCCACAGTTTTCATTGTTTCTCTCAAAAGTTTGAACCACTAAGGGGCGTGACTCAAGCAAATTTTTAAGAAACCTCAGAAAACTTTATGTTTTTATCATATACCGCTTAAAAGCGTTTAATCGGTTTCGAGGTTGACGGGCTGCCTGTCATTTCTACTCCCCAGGTAACTTTTATACAACGCTGTGGAGCCTTTATTTGTTACATCTTGTTAATTTTTGGCTTGCGCTCAACAAAACTTAAAACACTTACAGGCTAATAATGCCCCAAGCAGCTAAAGCGATCGCGATTGTTCCTACCCCGACAATTCCAGCGCCAGCGATGATAATTGCTTGTCCGAGCAAGCGAAGTGCTACTGGGTAAGGCGGTCGCTGCCAATTCCAAGTATATGCAGTTCTCATCCAAGGATATTCCTTGAGCTGCCCAGAGAAGTAACCCATCTCCTCCAGTTTGGCGCGGTAGTCTGCGCCATAGCGAGGCATCCTGGCAAAAGGTAAATCTCCTTGAGTTCGCTGGGGCAAAATCCTCCGCCTTTGATAGGGAACGGTATCATCGCCAAAATTGTTGAGATACTCGTCACTACTCAGCAAGGCATCAACAAACCCCTCTAGCCCTTTGGTTGCTAGTACAATTGACCAAGCTAGTTTTTCTCGATCATTGTAAACTTCGCGTCCCAAAACGCGCTGAACGCACATCTGCGCGAACCGATAGTTATTGTTCGGTTCGTAATTGCGCCGCCGGAACGACTCGGAAAGCAGCAAACCTCGAATGAACTCCCTCACTGTAATTTGACCGAATCTCAGCTGAGATTCCAAACAGATTTGGCGATTGCTCGAGAGTAACTGTTGTTCGTTAAAAATCTGGCGATAAGCCGCCTTAATTAACTCATTTAATTCTACCTCTGAGGGCAGATTCTGAGTGGTATACATTCTAGGCTGCTCGTCCCCTGGTATTTCATAGCCAGCTACGCGCTGATTTTGAGTTGAAGGGGAATAGCTCAATAAAGGAATAGCCATAGCTTTAGCTCTCCATTATCCAATAAAGGTTAAGTAGATTTACTTAACTTTCTTCTTTTCGAGACTAAATTCGAGCCTAAAGGATAATGCAACCAAAAATCTCGTTTTATAAATAAAGAGCAACAATCCGTAATATTTGTTACAAAGAGCAGGGAACTTCTGCTAATTTACGCTCCAGATCGAAGAGAAACCCGTGAATATACTCTTCAGTCCACTCCTCGCCGTATAAGCGGGTAAACATTCCTCTTGCTGGATCTTTTTCAGCTCGATAGCCTATATAGCGTAATTGAGCTTGTAAAATCTCTTCTAGCTTGTGAGTGTCGGTAACTGACTCTGCTCGATCGACAAAATCCAGATAAGCTTGGAGATAGTCTTTAAAAGCAGCAAAGACTCTTGTCTCAACTACTTCTGTTTCTTGAGGACGAGTCCACAGGAAAGCTGGGGAAAAGAAGGGTTTTGCTTCTTCAGGAAAGTCTCCTCCCCAGGCTAGATGCTGTTGATGAGCTTGAAAGATTGGTAAGATTGGCTGGGTATATTTTGCCTGATAAGCAGGGTCATCGCGAAATAGAGGCTGCATGTCCAGCGCAATTAGGTGGCCACCTGGCAAAGTAACTAGATCTGCGCCAAAAAAAGGTAAGTCGTAGGTTGGCTGAGGAAAAATGACAAAGTTAAGTACTTGTAAGGAATTGCCTCCCTG
>JBFRWL010000011.1:0-17644 GCA_051439565.1 Prochloraceae cyanobacterium | reverse complement strand
GTCTTAAAGAGGTTAGTGCAGCGATCGCATCTTGAGTCGAAATATCGCTTAATTCAGCTAGTAGTTCTATGAGCAGCATAGTCTCTTCTTGTTTGGCTATCAGAAAAATAATCCTAGACTCTAACTCACAGAGTCTATTGAGCATTTCTCGCACAAAATCTGTCACGCGATCGGGAAACAAAGCCGTCGAGAGAAACTCGCTCACATCCCCATCAAAGACCTCTTGTACGGTCGTAGCAGCTAGTTTTAACATCAAAGGATTGCCGCGATAACTTTCAATCAAAGCATCCCAATTTTGCTCGCCTGATAGTCCTTTTTCTTTGAGCAGCAATCGAGCATTATCGCCCAAACCTTCTAACTTCAACGAGCGAACGGGAGATGTTGCCCCTTCTAACAAGGAAATCTCCCGCACTTGTTCGCGACTGGTCAGCAATACGCAGCTTTTAGATGGTTCTTCCCCAAGACGACGAAAGAGTTGAGCGTAGTTTTCATAGCCTTGGGAGTAAGTTCCGACTAACTTTCCCTGGCGAAGAATAGATTCGACTCCATCCAGAACAACGAGACAGCGGTTAGACTGAAAATGAGTAATTAGCTGGGAAATTTGTCGATTTACTGTTTGTAATTGCCTAATTTCTTGCGGGTTTAGGGTTTGAATCAAATCGGCAAGCAATTTGTCCAAGGATGGGGCTCCTAATAACGAGCGCCAGATTAAATAATCAAACTGCTCCTGAATTTGTTTGGCTAGTCTCACCCCCAATGCAGTTTTGCCTATTCCTCCCATGCCCAATAACGCTACCAAGCGACAGCCTTGGTTGACAATCCAATCATTTAACGTCGCCAGTTCTTGAGTTCGAGCGTAGAAAACAGAAACATCGGGCGCATCATTCCAATCAAGAGAATTACGAAATTTCGCTTTTTCTCGATTATGAGCAGGTTTGAGGGATAAATTTTGAGTATCTGCTACAGTTTCTGGCAAATTTACTCGTTTTTGATACTGCTTAATCAGGTACTGTTGCAGTTTGGCTAGCTTGACTGGACCCCTTCCTTGAATGTGGAATTTTTGATATACCTCGCTAAGACGTTTGCGAACTGCATCTCCACTAATATGAAGACTTTGAGACATAGTTGACACTGATTCCCCTTGCATCGCCAGCGATAGCACCTCTTGTTCTGCATTAGAGAGGCGATGTTGGGTTGCGATCGCTTTGAGAAAATTTTTTGGAATCATGAGGACATATTTGTCATCTAATTACTCCTAAATTTTATCTCATTTTTATGAGGTAATTTGAATGATTTTTTCCAGACTTCACATAAATAACGTGAGTTCGAGCAAACGGAGCTAACTCTTTAAGGACAGGAGTTAGGAGATTAATGTCTGTTATTATTCCTGTCAACATTTCCTCACATAAGATTGACAATCTCATTTGAGCGAGTTAAATTAGCAGAGTGACTCATTCATGTGAGAAAAATCTCGCCTAATGAGAAACCTAAGTGAGAGTTGGGAAAAGATAACGATCCTGTCCTCACTTTGTCTTATCGAGTTGTAGTTAACAAAAAAAATGAATCCTGGCAAGCGTATTGCGCTAATTTCCGTTCACGGCGATCCTGCTATCGATATCGGTAAAGAAGAAGCAGGCGGGCAAAATGTCTACGTTCGTCACGTGGGAGAAGCCCTGGCGAAACAGGGGTGGCAAGTTGATATGTTTACCCGTAAAACCGACGCAACGCAATCTACTATCGTTTCACATAGCCGCAACTGTCGTACCATTCGCCTCATTGCTGGGCCTGAGGCTTTCATTCCCAGAGACAAGCTTTTTGATTATTTACCCGCTTTTGTCAGTCAACTCCGTCAGTTTCAGCTCGAAAACAAGATTCAGTATTCTCTCGTCCACACCAATTATTGGCTCTCCGCTTGGGTGGGCATGGAATTAAAAAAATATCAACCCCTTAAGCAAATTCATACTTATCATTCTTTGGGAGCTGTTAAATATAATTCAGTTAGCGAAATTCCCCTCATCGCTAGCAAGCGCTTAAATGTAGAAAAAGCCTGTTTAGAAACTGCCGAATGCATCGTCGCTACCAGTCCGCAGGAACGAGAGCACATGAGAAACTTAGTCTCGGCAAAAGGCAATGTGGAGATGATTCCTTGTGGTACAGATATTCAACGTTTTGGGGCGGTATCCCGTTCCCAAGCTCGTTTGCACTTGGGTATTCCCGAAGCAAGCCTGATGGTTCTATATGTGGGACGGTTTGACCAACGTAAGGGCATTGAAACTCTAGTGCGGGCTGTGAGTCGTTCTATTTTCCCTGGATTGGCAGACATTCAACTAACGATCGTTGGTGGTTCTCGTCCCGGCCAAAGTGACGGCATGGAACGGCAACGTATCGAAGAAATTGTGGATCAATTGGGGTTGAGAACGTTTACTACCTTTCCCGGACAAATCTCTCACGATGATTTGCCATATTATTATGGGGCAGCGAATCTCTGTGTAGTACCTTCTCACTACGAACCCTTTGGCTTAGTTGCCATTGAAGCTATGGCATCAGGTATTCCCGTTGTTGCTTCGCAAGTAGGTGGCTTGAAATTTACTGTCGTTCCCGAAAAGACAGGGTTGCTTTGTCCTCCCAAAGACGAGCAAGCATTTACTGAGGCGATCGATCGCATCTTGGCACGTCCAGCTTGGCAAGTGGAGTTAGGTCAAGCTGCCAGAAAGCGGGTAGAAACTATGTTTAGCTGGGAGGGAGTGGCTCAACAGTTGAGCGAACTCTATTTATCTGCACCCGATAAACCCGTTGAGAAACTGGCATTAATGAGTGCGTGAAGTACCCGCGACTTGCGGCAAGCCTCAGTCGAGGCTTCCTATTTCCCGCCAATGCCTCCAACAGTACAAGACTATTTTTGGTCTTACTCAGCGTCCAGTGGTTTTGCTCACCTAAGTGGCACTAACACTCGTAGCAATTTAGTTGCTACCCAGGCAAACTACCTGCTTCCCAAGGAGTATATGGGGACTTCCCGCGAGCAGGTTAAACCTAAACTGGAGTTTAATAAATAGTCTAAACTCCAGTTCCAATCTGGTAGCGATCGCCTCGATTATTTTAGTGATACTCAATTCCTCATCCTAGTAGTAGTCTGTTTCTGTTTGTGTCATAGTCATTTCAAAATTAGAAGGATCCCTCAGAAAGCGAAATGCTTCTTCCTCTAAGCGGTGAATGAGATAAGCTTCTAAGGCATGAGTGTGGCGGAGACCGGCTATGTAACCGTCCATGTACATTTGTATCTCATCAAAGCGACGACCTCTGTGCCATAAATCAACCATAGCATCGGTGAGTCTTTGATAATAACGTATGGATTGAGAATCGGTAAGCATGATTTTAAATTGAGCGCGTCTGGATTGGTAGAGTAGCTAAAGAGCAATTATTTCAATTAAGAGATAGTTTATTTACAACAATCTCATTAATTAGTTTATCTAATCTTTGTTTTTGTTAAGTTTATTGTAGCCAGCAATTGTTACCATAGTTAGAAAAATTTAGCAAATTGTTTCGATTTTTGGAGATTGTTTATTTTTTTACTTTTTCCTGTTGTTTATCTCCGTAACAAATGTTACAAAATCTTGACATTAGCTTTGTTAGTGTAACTAATACGAGTTACAAAGAAATGAGGCTAATGTGGGCTTAGTTTACATTTCAATAGTTGAGGCCAATCCTAACCTACGCTCTCTGTTAGGTTGGCACCTGCAGCAAGCAGGTTACAATGCACAACAATTAGCTAATATTTCTCAGGCGAGAAAGGCTTTTGAACGTAGCTATCCAACCTTAGCGATCGTAGATTCCGATTTGGAAGACGGAGATGGTGTAGAATTGTGCCGTTGGCTTTATCAACAGAAGCAATCTCTGATCCTGATACTATCTGCCCGCAACACCGAAAAAGATATTGTCAAAGGTTTAAAAGCTGGTGCAGACGACTATCTAACCAAGCCTTTTGGGATGCAAGAGTTTTTGGCACGAGTTGAAGCCTTAGTTAGACGCAGTCGGATAACACTAGCCCCCCTTTATTTAGACTATGGCGAGTTAAAAATTGATTTGGTACAGCGTCGAGTTCAATTTCAAGGCGATTTTATCGATCTAACTCCTCAGGAATTTAGCTTACTATACGTCCTTGCTCAGGCGGAGGGAAGCCCTTTAAGCCGTTGCGAACTACTGCGCCGCGCTTGGCCCGATGCGATTGATAACCCCCGTACTATTGATACTCACGTCCTCTCTCTACGTAAAAAGATCGAACTAGATCCCCGACAACCCAGCTTAATTCAAACGGTTCGTAATGTCGGTTATCGGTTCAATGCAGAAATGCTCAAACAAAATATATCAGCATCTTCACCGACAGCAACCAGGATTGATAGCGTCAACAACAATACCAATAATCTATCAAGAATATAATCTCCTTAGATGGAAGACAAAAAGATTGAATCCAACCAAAAACTTTAACTTCTGCCTTCGTTTAGATCCATTCTTCGGCTGCTTTAGCTTCTGCTTCGACTAAATTTTTTCTCAACTTTACCCAATCTAGCTGAGTTGCTGGCATATCTTCTAGTAACTGTCCCTGTTGCAAGTACAAAACTCGATGAGCAAATTTTTGGGCTAATTCTAGTTGGTGATTGACCATAATAATAGTTGTTTGAGTGCTAGTTGCTAGTAGAGTTAAAACTTCAATTAATTTAGCAGCACTAGCAGCATCCAAAGCAGAGGTTGGCTCATCTAACAATAGTATCTGGGGTTGCATGACTAAGCCGCGCGCGATCGCTACTAATTGCCTCTGTCCTAAAGATAGTTGTAGTTCGTTGCGATCTAACCACTCTTCTGGTATGCGTAAACTGGATCTGCAAGTTTCTATTCTCTGGTAAATTTCTTTTTTAGATAATCCCTGTAAAACTAAAGGATAAGCTAAAGCTTCCTTAACACTCATTCCTAACAGTTTTGGTTCTTGGGGTACTAAAACTACTTGAGTGCGAAATTGTAGAACTGGAATTTCAGTAATTGAGCGCTTTTCTAGATAAATTGAACCAGTAGTAGGCGTACTGAGTCGATTTAATAGCCGCAACAGAGAGGTTTTTCCGGCACCAGAGGGACCAATAATGCAACAGCGATCTCCTTTTGCTAGGGCAAAGGAAATATTTTGTAGGATACAACTAGAACCCATGGACACATTTAGACTTACTCCCTCAAGCTTCATAATTGGGAGGTTTTGAGGGGGTATTTGGGGTAGGCGATCGCTCATAAGTACTAGTCTGTCAATTTTGAAATCATGGGTTGAGAGAGGGGTCAGAGAGTGTGGGGAGTTTGGGAAGACAAGGGAGAGAGGGTTAGGTCAGAGGTAATAACAAACAACTAACAGCATTTAACCAATAAAACCGCCAGTTGTAGCCGTCCAAATCGTCCAACTATCTATGAGGAGAAGAAACAGAGTAAATACAAACAAAATTAAATACATCCAAGGTTGAGATAAAGGACGAATATCAGTAGTATCTAGGCTTGTCTTTTTCTCTACTATCTTAACCATCCGCGCAAAACCAGCTACCCGCATTGGCAATAGATAAGCCCGATCGGAAGACTGACTAACAAAATAATAAACCAGCCCTCCTTGACCAGTAGTACGCATTTTTAAATCTTTAATTTCGCCCCAAGACAAAGACCAACCCTGACGAAAAAATTTAGGCACCCAGCCAGGGTAAGCTACTTGAATTTTCTCATCATCTAAAATAACGCGTTCGCTCAAAACAGCATAGAGTGCTAGCGATCCTAAGCCAATTACTATCCATAATAATTTTGGTGGAATGGGAGCAGAAGTCACTTCTGCTAGAAATGGTAAAGGAATAGTTAGAGCTATATACAAACAAAATAGAGTGATGCGAATCAGAGGAGAAATGTGAAAGATCGAAGCACTAGATAGAGTTGATTGAGACTTGTATGAGGTATTTGCTGACACGATAAAATCCTTTTATGTTAATTTTCTCTTCTTTTTAGAGGGTTGTGCTCTTTGGGATCGGTTGTTTGTGCTAAATATAAATTGAGAGCATTTGATAACTAGAGGAGGGTTTATGTTCTTGCTACACAAACGTAGCGGGGATCTAGTAGAAATATTAACCCCCGGACAACTTTACGATCCTTGCCAGGGTCAAATTACTGGTAGGTTTCACTGCGGGGAAGAAATGCAAGAACCCGAAGCTTTCGCCAAGACAGAAATGATTTTTCCTTCGGGTGAATCCTTGCCTGTTTGCTGGTTAGATCCTCACTATCGAGAAAAAGTTGCTTAAAAACTTAATTTCCCGCGATCGGAGTTTAACCAAGCAGGGAAAAATTGAGAAATTGTAATTGTTAGTCTTGAAACTGAATGCCAGCGCGATACAATGATATCTACTGTGTCACACTGGCTATTTTTTGAGGGTTAGGAACGCAAAGCTGTTTCCGGTGTCCAAACAATTTCATCTCCTTGCCCCCAAAAGCCATTATATTTGCTGACGCGGATATCTCCTAGAACCTTAGTTTGACAAGCCAAGCGACGGTTTTTATTCGGAGAATGAGGAGGGAGAGATCGCCTAGCTTTATCTTTCCAGTTAGGTGGGGAAGCTATCCCCTCGATTTCCACAGCGCAAGTTCCGCAACTACCAATGCCCATGCAGTTAATAATTCTGGCATTGCCGTTGTAGAGATCGATTTTGGCTTCTAAGAGAACTTGGCGCAGATTGGCACCGCCCTTGCAAGTAATAGTTTTTCCTTGGGCTGTTACTGTAGGCATTGGTTTTCCGATTGTCTCCCAATTCTATTTTGCTTCTTAATATAAGTCTAAAATTATTGACAATTGCCTCAAGCTTTTCCCGAATTCATGAATACTTCTAACCGGATTTGGATCTACGACACTACCCTCAGAGACGGATCTCAGCGCGAAGGAATATCCCTTTCCTTGGAAGATAAACTGAGAATTGCCCGCAAACTAGACGAGATGGGGATACCTTTTATCGAGGGTGGATGGCCCGGAGCCAATCCCAAAGACGTACAATTTTTCTGGAAGCTCTCCGAACACCCCCTAACTCAAGCAGAAGTAGTCGCCTTTTGTTCCACTCGTCGCCCCCACAAACAAGCAGCAGAAGACCAAATGCTGCAGGCAATTCTTGCCGCTGGAACTCGCTGGGTGACGATTTTTGGCAAATCCTGGGATCTCCACGTCACCGCAGGATTAAAAACCAGTTTAGAAGAAAATCTGGCAATGATTAGGGATACAATTGAGTACCTGCGCAGTCAGCAAAGAAAAGTAATTTACGATGCCGAACACTGGTTTGACGGCTACAAACACAATAGGGATTACGCCCTAGAGACTTTAAAAACTGCCCTCGATGCTGGTGCAGAATGGCTAGTGCTGTGCGACACCAACGGCGGTACTCTTCCCCAGGAAATTAGTCAAATCGTGCGGGATGTGTTTAAAGCTTTACCAGAGTTAGCTATCCCTAATTCAAGCCCCAAATTAGGAATTCACACCCACAACGATTCAGATACAGCAGTAGCTAATGCAATCGCCGCAGTCAGTGAAGGGGCAACAATGGTACAGGGAACGATCAACGGTTATGGAGAACGCTGCGGTAATGCCAATCTTTGCAGCCTGATTCCCAATTTACAACTAAAGATGGGTTATAGCTGTATTGCACAGCAACAACTAACCCAGTTAACTAGAACTAGCCGTTTAATTAGTGAAATTGTCAATCTCGCTCCTGACGAACACGCTCCTTTTGTCGGACGTTCCGCTTTTGCTCACAAAGGAGGGATTCACGTTAGTGCAGTTCAGCGCAATCCCTTAACTTACGAACACATACAGCCAGAGGCGATCGGCAATCAACGGCGGATTGTAATTTCCGAACAGTCAGGATTGAGTAATGTTTTATCTAAAGCTCGTAGTTTTGGTATTGAATTGAACAAGCAAGATCCCACCTGTCGTCAAATTCTGGAACGTCTTAAAGCATTGGAAAGTCAAGGCTATCAATTTGAAGTAGCAGAGGCTAGTTTTGAATTGTTGATCCGTTGCGCCCTAGGACAGCGTCAGGAGATGTTTCAGCTCAAAGGTTTCCAAGTTCACTGCGACATGCTGCAAGGAGTAGATATGCCCTACAGTAACGCTCTAGCGACGATTAAAGTAAGCGTAAACCAGGAAGATATACTAGAAGTAGCAGAAGGTAACGGACCAGTCTCAGCACTAGATAAAGCTTTGCGCAAAGCTTTGGTAAAATTTTATCCCCAAATTGCTGCTTTTGGTCTGACAGATTATAAAGTGCGAATTATCGATGGTGGCGCGGGAACTTCGGCAAAAACTCGCGTATTGGTAGAGTCAAGTAATGGCGAAGAACGCTGGACGACTGTAGGTGTTTCTAGCAATATTCTCGAAGCTTCTTATCAAGCAGTAGTTGAAGGGATCGAGTATGGTTTATTGTGGCAATCTTCAAGTAAAACGGCAGTAACCTACTCCTAAAAAGATTAATCTAGGAATAGTAACAAAAATAGTAAATTGAGAATAACCTTACCTGGCTGGCTAGCCAAGTGCTAGTCTTTCCTACTAAACTAACTTAATTTTATGAATGCTCTCCCTCAGACGACTAAGCGTCGGCTCAAAAAAATTCCACAAGTTCCCAGCGTCTGGGAAGGAGATCGCCGTTCCGTGTCAGGAATAGGGTCAAACCTAGAGCCAGCGCCAGAAGGAAAAGGAGAATGCATTATCTGGGTGGATGGCTCTGAAGGCTTGGTGCGTGCGATGGACGTGGTATCTCCAGAAATGGGTCCAGAAGCAATGGTTCGCACTTTACTGCGGGCAATAGAGACACCCCACGGTCCGGCAAAACCAGCACGACCCCAGAAAATTGTGGTGCGAGACCGAGAAATCCAATTCTTTTTACGGGGAGCTTTGCAAAACCTGGAAATTGCGATTGAGTACGTTCCAGAATTACCTTTAATTGATGAACTGTTTCGCGGTTTTGAAGAAATTGGCATTGCCAGAAAATCAAGAATTTCGCCTCAGTACGAACAACTACTAAGAGAAACTGCCTACCAAGTATGGAAGGAAGAACCCTGGAATTTAATAGCTGACCACAATATCATAGCCATCGAACTGAACCGTTGGGATGTAGAGACGGTTTATGCTTGCGTAATGGGAATGCTGGGTAGGGAATATGGGGTGATTTTATATCGCTCTCTTAATACTATGAAGCAATTTCGATCGGCGGCTTTAGGTGATGAATCCTTCGAGCAACTAGAAAAAGCTTTTTTATCTCAAGATTGTTGGTTTTTGAATTTCGAGGCAAAGGGAGAGGATCTAGATTTAGAGGATGAGGAAGAAACCGATCTAGCAGAGCTATCTCCTGATGAGATTCGTCCTATGTTTGGTAGCGTACATCCCTACGAAGGAATGCGACCATTTCTCGATGAAGAAGAAGCGATCGCAGTTTATGTAGCTCTGAAGTCGCTCTTGCAATTTTTCGGAGAAGGTAAATCAAAATTAACACCAGAGAAAATACCAGCTCTGAGCAAATCTTATAGCCTTGAGTTACCGCCAGAATTCTCAAGGGAAGAAACTGTAGTGGTGAAAGTTTCCACCATGCCTGAGCTAGCTCAAGAGCTGTTGGAGATGTTAGAAGAGGCAGAATTAGAAGAAGAGCGGGAAGAGCATGAGTTAAACGTACCAATTCAAGAAGACTTGGTGCCAGAAGATGCTTATATCAGCCTAGAGTTAGTGCCGTGGGAATTGCTAAGTGTTGTGCGCGATCGCGCGAAAACCTACTATCAGTCTCAGGGGGCGATCGAGACTAAAGAAGGACTGCCAGTAATTTTAATTCAAACTACTCGTCCCAAAGCTAAGATACTGATTGAAACTTTGCAAGCTGCTGGAGGCTTGAAGGGAATTTGCTTTAATCCAGGAGAAGATCCTTTTACTGGCATTGACTACGAGCTGGGCATTCTCCAAACTGGTAATGGTAATTTATACTTATTTGGCGAGTTTAGCAGAGAAGATTTAGAGATTACAGAGGCGATGCGTAAATGGAATAAACGCTGTCAAAAAACTAGTGATTACTGCGGTTTAATCGTAGCTATGGGGGTAACAGGAGCCTCTCGTGGTCATCCCCAACCACGGGATATGATGGCTTTATTTGAAGCAAAAATGCTCTCAACCAAACAATTGGGAATGGGTGTGCTGCAGTTAATGCCTGAATTTTAGGAAGCAGGTAGCAGGGGAGACAAGGGGGACAAGGGGGATAAAATTACTCCTCCATCCTTCCTACACTCCCCACACTTCCCACACTCCTTCCCAAGCCGATCTAGGCTAGACGACTCGATAAACAAAGCTCAAAGTAGCCCAGGCATTGACATCTAGAGCCCAGACATCGGATGCAGAACCGATAATCTCCTCGGACACGGCGCTAGCTTGATGCAAGTCTAATAACAAAGCCTGTGCCACTTCCAGAGGATTGGGAAGTTCGAGTACTTGTTCTTTTTCTCCCTTGAGATGTTGCTTCGCTGCTAAAGCTTGGAGGGCGTTTTCAAAAGGGGCGCGAGAACAAATAATTTCGATTTGGGCTATACCTACAGCTCCAGAAACTATCCAGTTCAATGAGGCGGAAGGTTGGGGAATAATTAGGGTTTCCCCAGGGGCGATCGAGCTATCTTTTAATTTAGAAGGGTTGGATTGAGGCGAATAGAGAGCGAGGACATTACCGTCTGAATCTATACCCAAAACCAAGATATAAATGGGGCGATCGCTGTAATTTAAGACTCGATATTGAATCTGACTTCCGCTAGGAATATTAACAAGTAGATCGTCAGAGGATGAATCTAGAGAGGACGATCCAGAGTAAGGCTTTCCGACTAATCGCTCAGGGTAACGTAAAGTTTTTTGCTCCAGCAGTGGTTGATTAGTTGAATCAATTATTTCCAGAGTTGCCTTTACTCCCAACTTAGAAGAGCCTTCATTGGCTGTCAAACGCCATAACTTTGCTGCTAGGATCGTTTCTAGGTAGGGTATTAATCGGCGCACTGCTGACTTAACCGCTTCGCTGGCAACCCCTACGGTATTAGAGATGGGAACGCCACCGACAGAAAAGAGTCCGTAGCTGCCCAATAGCTCTTTTTCCTCGGAAGTTTCTTTGCCAGAAACAGTTTCAGAATCCTGAGCCTCCGAGTCAACAACTTCTGATTTAGCCTTCTTAACTCTACCAAATAGACAATCAGCAGCTTGTTCCCCTGCACTCAGTGCTGAGGAGACAGCGGTAATGTTAGAAAAAGCACTGGTAGCATCGACTCGTTCAATTCTTTGGAGATTGCCATCTAAAGCTACAGTCAAACCTAGATTGCGAGAAAATACCCGAATTGACTCTTGTAGTAGTTGTCCTACTTGGAGTTGATCGCCATTATTTTCTGTTTTACTGATCGGTTTAGCTTTAGCGGTCAAACCGTCCCGCGAGCGAATTTGTAACAGGACAGTTTCTGAGTCCTGGGTTTGGTCATTAGTGTCTGGCGAACTCGACTGTGATAACTCGGTAATTGCCTCTGCTTGCGATCGCGGTGCTAGAGTCAAACAGGAATTAATGCCGTAGTTATTGAGCACTGTTACTGGTACTCCCGTAAGTTGGATCTCGACTGTGTCTTTATCTTCCAGCGCACTAATAAATCCCTCGGCACCAACAGTGCGATCGGGCAGCAAATAGTAAGTAAATAGAGGTTGTTTGTCAACTCCTATCAGTTGAGGCTGTTGCTGGGAGCCGAGGGCAGAGTCCATTATCTGAGTAGTTCTCCTTATTGCTACTCTAATCGTACTTGCTGGGGTTGCCTGCCAGAGATATTGAGTCAGAGCATAGGTAAATAAACCAGCACTAAAGCCGCCCCAAGCTGTCTCTGTTGCTACTTGACTTTCCTCTGCTGCACGCAGAACTATTCCCCCCCTTGCCTTTTTCAAAGCCTGCTGATAGTTAATTTGTAGTTGTTTTTGAAAAGCCAGTTCCTCTGGAGTGAGTTGTTGAGAAATGACTGGCAAAGAGCGCGATCGCAGATGACCTCCGACCGCTTGACTTTTGTAACTGGTATCGAGAACCATTGTGAATTTATTTGTAGCTAGGGAGTGGGCTAGTAATAACAGCGTCTCTTCCAGCAAGCTATTGATTACTGGCGCGTCCTTAGCCAATAAAATTCCATCTGTTGGTACCAAACTATTCATCAATTTTTCATTGTCAGCAACCTGCTCTAAATTATCAGCAGAGTTAGGTTTCGCCGCTATGGACTGAGGGATTTTCACCTGGCTACCATAGCCGCTAAAGTGAAAAACAACTACATCTGTTGTCTTCGCCTGCTGGGTCAAGTGCTCAATAAAAGCTGTTTCAATATTCTCCCGCGTCGCTTCTCGATCTGTAAGAGTAACAATATCGCTGGTATTAAAACCAAAGCGGTGGATCAGTAGTTCTCGTTGCAGCTCTACGTCAGTAACACAACCGCTTAGTTGCAGGTTACGGGAATATTCATTGATTCCTACGAGTAGCGCTAACTTGCGATTAGTGGGCTGCGCCAGAGCGCTAAGGTTGCGCTTAACTAGAGGTGCTAAGCGGCGATCGTCGCCCAACTTTAATAAACCTGTTTCGCTTAATGTCAGGGTTAGCAGTGCTAACCCCGCCTGTTGCAAAAAACTCCGCCGTTCAAATCCCATATCAGCCATTAGCTTTCAGTCATCAGCTATCAGCCTACCAGGAATGGCGATGGGTAGTAGATAATTACATAAGAAACTACTAACTAGAGTGCATTGCCCTTGCTAACTCTGCTGCTACCTCTGGACGGGAAAATTCTGGGGGTGGTAACTCGCCTCGACGTAACATTTCTCGCACCTTTGTGCCTGATAGATGAAGGCGTTGCTCTGGCGTACTGGGACTAGTCTTACTAGTTGCCATCTGCTGGGTGCGCTTGCAGTAGAAAGCGTGTTCAAATTTCATGGGGACAATTCCCAGCTCCTCTGGCTCAAATTCTTCAAAAATTTTTTGAGCGTCGTAAGTACCGTAATAGTTGCCTACTCCAGCATGATCGCGACCAACAATAAAGTGAGTACAACCGTAATTTTTCCGCACCAGGGCGTGAAAAATTGCTTCTCTTGGCCCAGCATAGCGCATAGCTGAGGGATTAATTGCCAGAATTACTCGCTGTTGAGGAAAATATTTTTCTAGCATAATTTCGTAACACCGCATCCGCACGTCAGCAGGAATATCATCGCTTTTGGTCGCTCCTACCAAAGGATGAAGAAACAAACCATCTACAACTTCCAGAGCGCATTTTTGGATATACTCGTGAGCGCGGTGAATGGGATTGCGAGTTTGGAAGCCAACGATGCTTTCCCAGCCTTTTTCCTTAAACATTTCCCGCGACTGTGCTGGGTCAATTTGATATTTGGGAAATAGAGGATGAGAATACCGCTCTAGCAACCACACTGGACCAGCTAAGTTCATCAGTCCTTGTTCGTAGACTACTTTTACGCCAGGATGCTCGATCTCGTCGGTGCGATAAACGTTAACGGCTTCATGAGCTTTGTTGTAGCGATATTTTTGCGTTAGTTCTAGTACCCCGACAAATTTGCCCTGAGGATCGTCTAGACGCACCCAGCCACCTTCTTTGAGGGGTTCTGCTACTTGCTCGCTGACCGATAGGGTGATGGGAATTGGCCAGATAGTACCGTCTACTAAGCGCATATCATCGACTACTTTTTCATAGTCTGCCTGTTCCATAAAGCCATTGAGAGGACTAAACCCTCCAATAGCAATCATTACCAGGTCGGAAGTAGCCCGCTCGTCAAGTTGAATTCGGGGCAAGCGATCGGCTTGTTCTAAAAATTCTTGGCGTTCTGCTCGAGTAGCAACGCGATTAATTAATTGACCGCCGTGAGGCGCAATTCCAGGTGTATCTGTATGTATACTCATATCTATTTTTTTTAGCTGCCAGGATTTATCCTAGCAAGCTCTGGAACTGTTTTGGTATGGGTCACAACTACTGCTAGAGTCTTTACTCTCAAACCTTTACTTAATTTCAACTATTACGCTAATATAATATGATTTTATAGTATAAATAACTCAAGTATAATTGCCAATTATTTTAAAATTTACTCTCGCTATTCTTTAGTAATTTTTATTGGAGCAATTATCAACAAAAAACACCGTTTATTTATTTCTCTGCGCCAAAAAGTTAATCAAAAGCACCTATGTTCATAACATCTATAAATCGTCTATTTTCAAGAGTTACCAAGCAAGCTTCTCTACAAAATATTCTCATTTTCTCCTTTGTACTTCAAATCTTTGCTGTAGTAGCGCTCACAGGATATTTCTCTTTTAGTAATGCGAGGAAATCAGTTAATAAACTCGGTCTCCAATTAAGTCAAGAAGTTACCAATCGGATCGAACAGCACGTCCTTAACTATTTGGAAAAGTCTAATATAGTTCATCAAGCGATCGCAGCCAGCATCGACGGTGGAACCGTTAATTTAGAGGATTTGGAGGGAATACACCGTTACTTCTTTCACGAAGTACATCGACTCGACGAAGTATCTTTTCTCTACTTTGGCAACCCAAAAGGAGAATTTGTTGGCATTGAACAGAAAGATAATGGTCAAACTTTTCTATATATAAGAGATCAGTTTACCGCTCCTTTACGAAACATCTATCTTCTCAACAAACAGGGAAATCGAAATAATTTAATCAGATCTGTAAGTTACGATCCTCGAGTTCGTGACTGGTATAAGGCAGCGTTGCAGGCGAAAAAAAACACCTGGAGTTCCGTTTATCCATTTGCTTCTTCTGGTTATACCACTCTAGGTATTAGTCTAGCTACGCCTATCTACAATCCTCAAACAGGAAAACTCCAAGCTGTTTTAGGCAACGATATAAGCCTTTCACAAATCAGCAATTTTCTGCGCAGGCTCAAAATTAGCCCTAATGGAAAAGCCGCGATCATTGAACGTTCTGGACAAATAATAGCTACTTCTAGCCCAGAGTCGCCCTTTATCAGAGAAAATTTAGTTCAAAGACGACTGCAAATCACAAATAGCAGCGATCCTTTCATTAAAGCTACAGGAAAATATTTACAAGCAAAGTTTGGCCAATTCAAGCAAATTGAAAATTTATCCTCCAGGTTCAATCTAGATAATGGCGAACAACAATTTTTACAAGTAAAGACGCTACAAGATCCTAGAGGTCTTGATTGGCTAATTATCGTAACCATTCCTGAAACCGATTTTACACAGAGGATCCAGGCAAATACTCGCATTACCATTGGGCTGTGTCTTGTCGCCCTAATAGTAGCTACAGGTAGTAGCATACTAACTGCTCGCTGGATTACTCGACCGCTGCTACTTTTAAACCAAGCAGCTAAAGATATCGCTAAAGGTCAGTGGAATAAAACTATACAAATCGATCGCTCTGATGAAGTAGGGGAACTGGCTCAATCTTTTAACCAAATGGCAAGCCAACTCCAACAATCTTTCCATAACTTAGAATTGCGTGTTCAAGAACGTACTGTTGAACTCCAAGAAGCCAAAGAAGTTGCTGAAACGGCTAATCAAGCTAAAGATCAATTTCTGGTCAACATCAGCCAAGAACTGCGCACCCCCATTAACAGCATCTTAGGCTATGCTAATATCCTGCAGCGCGACTCCGATCTTAACTCCAAGCAAATTCAAAGTGTGCGAGTAATTGAGCAAAGCGGAAGTCATCTATTAACTCTAATCGACGATCTTTTAGACTTCTCCAAAATTAAAGCTAATCAAATTCAACTCTATCCTACTAACTTACATTTTCCTACCTTTCTCAAAGGAGTAGTGGGTATGGTGGAGATAATGGCACAAGAAAAAGAGCTTCTGTTTACCTACGAAACAGAGGGGGTTTTACCAACTGGTATCAAAGCTGACGAAAAACGACTGCGACAAGTTTTACTCAATCTCCTCAGCAATGCAGTTAAATTCACCGATCAGGGATTAGTAACTTTTAAAGTTAGCGTCCTTGGCGAACTTAACTTGTCTTACTATCCCTCAAAGCAAAAAAATATTCGTTTTGAAGTAATGGATACGGGTATAGGTATGAGTACCACACAGATTGGTAAAATCTTTCAGCCTTTCGAAAAAGCTAATGGAGTTGAGTCTCCAACACCTGGGACTGGTTTAGGTTTAGCTGTCACTAAGCGAATTGTTGAATTGATGGGTTCTGAACTCAAAGTTCAGAGTCAATTAAGTACGAGTTCGACTTTTTGGTTTGATGTGATTTTCGATGTAGTTGAATTTGCTTCAGAACCTTACCCAAAGAAATCTGATCTAGAGAAAGAGAAAAGTACAGGTCAAATAGTAGGTTACAAAGGGAAACAACTTCAGATTTTAATAGTAGATAACCTCGAAGACAATCGCTTGCTACTGGTGTATATGCTTGAGCCACTAGGCTTTAAAATAATCGAGGCCGAAAATGGTCAAGAAGGATTGGATGTCGCCATTAAATCCCACCCTGACTTGATCTTGACGGATTTACTCATGCCGATAAAAACTGGATTAAATATGGTGCAGGAGCTGCGAGAAATACCAGAGTTTAAGCATACTCCTATACTAGCTCTTTCTGCTAGCACATTTGACGTGATGGAAAAAGAGAGTATGGCTGTCGGCTGCAATGCCTTTGTACCCAAACCAATTGAAGAAAAGAAGCTACGGAAATTATTAGAAGATTACCTGGATCTAGAGTGGATTTATGAAACTGCTGCTACTTAAAATAGCTCGCCATCCTCTTTAACAACAATTAAGTCCCCTCTTCCGATGAATTGGTCACACAATCAAGTTTCGGACTTGGCTCTCTCACTAACGCTACCTTTCCATACCGAGGATCTATTTCAACCCCTGTTATCTCTACAGATTGGCAGAAGCTACTCTCATTGTGGGGAAAGTCAGTATAGCTTATCGAGTAAATTACTGTTTCACCAGGTTGAAGGGGCAAACACTGTCTGAAAATAGCTAGTCGATGTTTTCTGGGGATGAATGCTTCTTCTCCCATCTCAAGTACAGTTTGATTGTAGAAGGAAAGCTGTCCGGTATTGGTAAGAATGGCAGCGGCAGTTGAAAACTGTTCGCACCATCTCAATGCCAAAAACCACTTAGCATCACTTAGCCTCTGATAGATTCGTTCTTTGGACGGGTGTTGTAAAATCTTATATCCACCCTCGACGGCAACTATGGTTCCACCTAAGAAGCCAAATATCATCCCGATAGTATTGCTCATGATGGGAAAGCTCCATGAAGAAATTAATTGCAGCTGAGCTTCTCAGGCTGTACTCGTACCCCAGAATAACAAATTGACTCAGCTTTGACTCAATGCGATGGCTCTTTCAGTTTAAATGAGAAATATTTTTAATAGACTGGCAATTAAATTTTCTTAATCTAGGGCGATCAAATCTATATTTTTAGAGTTTTTTCAAGCAGGAGAAAACAGCCAGAGTTGGGTGGATGAGGAGACAAAGAAAGTCGCAAAAATTACCGATTTTTCATGGTTTCACTCCTTGACAAAAAAACAAGTCACAATGTATCTAATAACTCTCATTAGATATCTGGTCTATGGTACAAGCG
>JBFRWL010000010.1:0-14560 GCA_051439565.1 Prochloraceae cyanobacterium | reverse complement strand
CATTTATATCTGCTGAGACAAAATGTTTATCTTTTGTCCGATACAAACCACGTTTAATTCTTCTGCCAGAAAATTTTTGGTTCCTGGGGTTATCGGCATTGTAAACAGGTATCTCATAAAGAAGGCTTTTTCCCATGCCAGTCAGTAGACTGTTCGTAGGCATAGGCAACATGAAAAAGTAGATCTTCTCTTAAAACATTGCCAATTAACTGTATGCCAATAGGTAAACCGCGATCGTCAAAACCGCAAGGAAGGCTTAACCCTGGCAAACCAGCGAGATTAACGGGGATAGTCATCAAATCAGAAAGATACATACTTAAAGGATCTTCTGTTTTTTCTCCTGCTTTGAAAGCGGTAGTAGGAGAAGTAGGACAGACCAAGACATCTACTTGTTGAAAAGCACTCTCAAAATCTTGTTTAATCAGGGTACGAACTTTTTGTGCTTTGAGATAATAGGCATCGTAGTATCCAGCTGAGAGAGCGTAAGTTCCCAGCATAATCCGGCGTTTGACCTCAGCACCAAAACCAGTGGCGCGGGTTTTGGTATACATTTCCAGCAAATTTTCTGCTTCTTTACGCAAACCGTATTTAACTGCGTCGTAACGCGCCAAATTTGCCGAAGCTTCTGACGGGGCAATAATGTAGTAAGTAGGTAAACCGTAGCGGAACCGAGGACAGGAAATCTCTTGAATTTCGGCTCCCAATTCTTTTAACTGCTCGATCGCTTGGTTCACTGCCTCTGCTACTACTGAGTCTAAACCTTCGCCAAAAGTTTCTTTAATTATCCCTACTTTCAGTCCTCCTGCGGACTTAAAATCTGGTTTGAGAGATTGGGTATAGTTGGGAATTTCTACTTTCAAACTGGTAGAATCTTGAGGATCGTGACCCGCGATCGCACCCAGTAAAATTGCCGCATCTTCGACGCAACTAGCTAGCGGTCCAATTTGATCTAAAGAGGAAGCATAAGCGACCAAACCAAAACGGGAAACTAAACCATAGGTGGGTTTCATCCCTACTACGCCACATAAGGAAGCAGGTTGGCGAATCGAACCACCAGTGTCGGAACCGAGAGCGATCGTACATTCTCCCGCCGCCACTGCTGCTGCACTACCGCCAGAGGAACCTCCCGGTACTCGCGATAGATCCCAGGGATTAGCAGTAATCTGATAGCCGGAGTTTTCCGTAGAACTCCCCATCGCAAATTCATCGAGATTAGTTTTGCCTACCATTACTGTCCCAGCATCTTGTAGTTTTTTCGTAACAGTAGACTCGTAGGGGGGAACAAAATTTTCTAAAATCCGAGAGGCGCAAGTAGTAGTAATTCCCTTGGTACACATATTATCTTTGATGCCCACTGGAATGCCTGCGAGTAGACCTATTTCTTCTCCTGCTGCTATTTTGGCATCCACTTGTTTTGCCTGTTCTAGCGCTCGATCGGCGGTGACGGATAAAAAGGCGCGTAACTTCGATTCTATTGCTTCAATGCGGTCTAATGCTTCGGTGGTAATTTCTACAGCGGAGCGTTCTTTACTGACTAATTGTTGGTGCAATTCGCGGATGGATGCCATTGATTTATCTTTACAGACTTCTAATACCTGCCTCTGACAATTTACCAAATAACCTGTAGTCGTTGGGGCTACTTCTTATATCATTTCACTAAATGATTGCTCCCGTATCTAGTTTTAGGAGTCAGCCAAGAAAGTCAGAATAATCGAGAAAATCTAATAAAAAACGGGCATATGCCCGTTTAATTGAGTTGATAGTAGGAAGTAAAAACATGGAACAGTAACACTGATATAGTTATTCTTCCTCGATGAGCCAAGTTTATGTTGCCAAATTGGCAGTTTTTTTTGCCAGGCTGTTGCTTTTTTGATTTACAGAAGTTTTAAGAGCTATCTACCCTGTAAATTTAGCTAGGATCGGGTAATGGTGTCCGATCGGTGCTTTCTGGAAGTAGAGGCTTCTCGATATAAGCGGTGGAAATTTCGCCAGTCAAAGAACCCAAAAAAGCAACGATTGCTTGAGTTTCTTCTTCAGAAAGGTCTTTTCCTAGCTGATATTTACCCATGCGCTTGACTGCTTCTGCTAAAGTTTTTGCGGACCCGTCGTGGAAATAGGGAGCAGTCATAGCCACATTTCTTAGAGAAGGAACCTTAAATACCATGCGATCGGCATCTTGGTGAGTAAGTTCGTAGCGACCTTGGTCTTTTTGATTTGGCCATGGTTGAACTAAGCCAACTTTTTGATACATCCCCCCACCGACATAAGTTCCGTTATGACAACCGACACAGCCAACTTCTGTAAATAGTTTCAAACCTTGCTTTTGTTTGGATGTTAGCGCTAATTTATCTCCAGCAAGGTATTTATCCAATGGCGCAGGGGTAACTAATCCTTTTTCAAAGGCTCCTATAGCTTTACCTATATTATCGTATTGTATTGGGTCTGACTCGTCTGGAAATGCATCGTGAAAAGCAGTTACATACTCAGGCATAGAGTTAAGCACCTCTAGCACTTTTTCCTGAGAAGGCATAGCCATCTCGATAGGATTGAGAATTGGTCCCAAAGCTTGTTCCTCTACATTTTTAGCGCGACCATCCCAAAACTGAGCAATATGACCAGCAGCATTATAGACACTGGGGGAGTTTCTCGCTCCCAGCTGACCTTTATGACCGGGGGAAGTAGGCAGGTTATCTACCCCGTAACGATCGAGCTGGTGACAGCTATTACAGGAAATATCTGCATTTTTGCTCAGTCGCTGTTCGTAATAGAGTTCTCTGCCAAGATTGATCAGAGCTGGATTAGCATCGTTACTGTTGGGAAATAAATTTTGCGGCAAAGGGGAACCAAAAATGCTTAGCTCAATGTTTTCCTGAGCAATGGCGGTATTGGCAACCCCAAGCAATGATATCGTAATAGTTACGACTACAAGAATAAAGACGACAAATCCTCTTTGCCTAACTTTTAATTTCCAACTCATTTGCTAAAGTCTGGATAGTTAATAGTCTAGTTTTGAGATTAGCAGACTTGAGAACACTTTTGACCAAGGCTTTCGCCTTGAAAGAGGGACCAAGGAGAAGCCGGGGGAGTGTAGGAAGTGTGGGGAATAATTTTATCCCCCTTGTCACCCTCACCCCCTTGACCTCTGCCCTCTACCTCTTGCCTTATTCAACACTCAAACTAACTGTTATTCTTCAGAACTAAGAATTTGTGGAACTTTGAAATAGTCCCCTTCTTGTTCGGGTGATTCTTGAAGAAGTTCTTCTCGATCGGCAAAAGATTCTAATCGATCTCGACGATTAATATTACTGAGTTCAATTGCCCGCGTAGTTGGCTGTACGCCATCAGTATCTAACTCGCTAAGCTGTTCAAAGTATTCTAGAATACTGCTGAGTTGAGTAGTAAATTGTTCCTCCTCTTCTGGCGTAATTTCTAAACGGGCCAGAAGGGCGACTTTTTTAACTTGTTCGCGATCAATTGTCATTGGTTTTCCTTTATCGTTTGCTATCGATCAGAAAAATACATCTATTTCTGAACGTCCAGTAGTTTTGAGCCAATTTTGCGCTTCAATATAGTTATTAGGAGCAATGCGAATAGCTTGTTTCCAGTATTCCGCAGCTTTGTCGAAGAGTGCTTCAGCTTCTTGAGAGTTGCCACTTTCTTTTGCCTTTTCCCCTTGGTAGTGGTAGAGTACGGCGACATTATTCAGTGCTTGGGGCATCTGAGGATTGAGTTCGATCGCTTGGTTATAGTATTCTAGAGCTCTTTCGTGTTCGCCGTTGCTGCCGTGAATCAGCCCAATATTGTAAAGGATAAAGCTGCGATCGTAAGAATCTTCCTCCAGTTTGAGAGCTTCCTCGTAATTTTCTAAAGCTTCAGCATATTCACCATCTGCTTGAGCTGACATACCATCTCGGTAATAAGCAAAAGCTTGTTTCGCTTTGTGACTAGTTGGCAGAGCTTTCAGAATCAAATCTGCCATTACGGTGAAGGTTTTGTCAATGAAGTTATCGTTGCGTTGAGTCCGTGGCATAGTGATTTCAAAAGATGTGATTACTATTAAACTTAACTTTATCAAGAAAGGCAGAAGGCAGAGACGCGATCGCGGGAATCAGGAATAAGCAATTAGGATTGTACTATTAGCACTGAACAAGGAGCGCGATGTAAAACGTAATTACTCACACTACCTAGAATCATTTCACTTAAGCCAGATCTTCCTCTGCGTCCAATTACGATTAGATCCGCTTGACATTCACGGGCTAATTTACAAATATTTCGACCAGGACTACCAGAGATTTGCTGGTATTCAACCTCTACGCTGGCGTTTTTTGCTTCTTCTGCCAAGGATTGTAATAAATTTAAACCTTCCCGTTCAAATACTTCCCACTGCTCTCGCCACATCTCCAAAGTCATTTCGTTTCCCGCTCCCGGATAAAAGTCGGTCATATTAGGAGGTATAGGTAAAGGACTGCTATCTTCTTCGGAAGAGAGCACGTGCAGCAACATCAGGCTAGCATGGTTAGTTTTGGCTATAGATAGTGCTTGAGCAAATACATCTTTGTTTATTTCCGATAGGTCTACTGCTACTAGAATTTTATTAAACATTTTTTAATATCCTTTATTCCTGGTTTTTTCCCCAATGACTAATGACTAAATATATATAGCAGTTTTCACTTGAGTGGAGTACACCTGTGATCTCCAATTCAGTTGAACCACACTTAAGGGTAAACACAAAGGTCACTTATGAAAGTGGCACAATTACCTAGAATACAAACATACTTCAGTCTAAATTTGATCTAGAGTCATTCGATTGAGATATCGAGCGTCAAAAAATATATCAGAAGTTATTAAAATGAGTAATCTACAGATATTCAAATGGACAGCAGTCTATACTATTCAAGCTACTATGACTCTAATTATAGGGGTTCTTCTGATTGAATTGATTAGCCGAATTCCCTAATTTTAAATCTTAAATAAACGTTACTGTATTTAATATCCCTCCTGGAAAGGAGGATTAGAGCTCGGATTCTCCTCCAAAACCCCTATTATTTCCTAAGTTTGTGATCTACTGAATTTGTTTTTACAGTTAATTTATCCTCATTAGGCAAATGAGCTAAGGTATCTTTAGCTTTGTTACTGAACAATTTGAAGTAAGTCGTGACCAAAAATTCTTTGACAGGAAAAGCGATAAAAGTTAAGGGATTAATTGTTACGATGATATTGCGGAAGTCTCGCTGAGCTAAGTTAAGAATTTGCTTTGCTACCCAATCAGGGGACATTACTCCAATTGGGTTGAGGTTGCTTTTAAATGGTCCTAGAATGATTTTACGAACTACACAAGGAGCGTCGAGACGGCGCAGAGTTACTATCTCTCCCAGGGCTCTTTTGCTTAATTCGTAAAGAGGGCTAAAAGCAGGATTCACTTCTGCTTCTGAGGTGTTGACCCAAACTTCTTTGCGTACTATATCTTCGTTGCTGCGGACAGTTTGGAAAAAGAGTTCTAGTAATCGCCAACTAGAAAAGGTGTTAACTTCGTAGGATTTAGCGATCGCCTCTGCTGTCCTGTTCCCATGAACGTTGATGCCATGATTGAGAATTAATATATCTACTTGTTCTAATTGGGTAGCTAATTCTGACTCAGAACCTACTTGCCACTTAATAGTTTTTACTGGCAATTGTGAGCCATTTATGTTAAGGGTAACGTTTTGTTCTCCTGAAGTCAGAGCAATTACTTTGGCGCCTTTGGTGTGAAGGTGTTTGAGCAGCGATCGCCCTAAACTTCCAGATGCTCCAGTTACTGCAATCCTTTTATTTTTCAAAGACAAAGCTGTGCCCATCAGTTTATCTACTAAGGTAAATGTACCGCTATAGTAAGCATTCTGGTTGTCGAAATGATGCCGCCAGTGGTAGGGTCGATTGACAAACCAGCGTGAAGGTAAACTGTGAAAATCGCCCGGACGGTGGGTTACATCTGTTAATTCGTCTGCATAAGCTATCCCTGTTCCCCGCGCGATCGCTCCTAATAAGAAAGTGAGAGTATATAACGAACCAGCCCAGGCTGCCCATTGATGGGGAATTCCCCAAATTTTCATTACCCCCCAAGGCAACAAGCTAAACAGCAGCATGACTAAGGATTCTGGTAAGTCATTGTACCATTGAGCTTGTCTATAGATACTATCGGTGATTACCGATAAATCTCGACGGAAAACGCGATGATGCCAAACGTGCAAGCGATAGAGAAAAGACCAATGATGAGATAGAGTGTGGTAACAATCTCTGACTATTTCTACCCATAAAACACTACTTAGGACAATTATTCCTACAGGTATGCTTGCGCCGATCGCAGCGATCGCGCTTTCTAGGACTACCATAAATTAATCTACCTTGAACTGCTGCTATTTTACTTAATTTAGCTAAAGTGTTAACTTTAGTAAATCAATAATTTCGTAAAAACGTCAGTTCGATAAGTAGCAAAAATTCTGGAAGTTAATCAAGGAATTGATTTCTCGGTTAGAGTGATTAATCCCCTAGTTTAAGCAAACAGAAGCCAGAATTCAGAATAATTCATCAAGAAAATTTAGATTTTTCTAAGATTTTTAACAATTTTAGATACAATGAAGCAATAACAGCCTAGCTCAAAGCTAACAGCAAGGTTGTTAATTATTACACCTTTTAGCATTACCCTCTAATCATAAGAGAATATCTAAAGTTATTATGCAGCAAAAGTCTTGGCCAGAAAATGACTCTGACAAAGAGCTAGACCCAATAAGTTCTCTATTGTCCGAATTCTCTGACCCAGAAGAAGAAGAAGAAGAATTTAGAAGTGATTTTTTTCAGGGTTTAGAAGGACGGAGGCGCAAAGCTGCCTTCGTCTTGATGTTAGTATGGGGTACTACCATTGGTCTGCATTTAGTTTCTTGGGGATACTGGGCAGCTTTAGGATTAACAGGAATAGTAGTAATTCAATCAATACGTGTAGTAGTAGCTAAACCCCAACCTCCTTCCCAACCATTATCCGACGATATCCTAGCAAATGCCCCTTTTGTCTCACTGCTAGTAGCAGCCAAAAACGAGGAGGCTGTGATTAGTAATTTGGTGAGGATGCTTTGCGATCTTGACTATCCAGCCGACAAGTATGAAGTCTGGGTAATCAATGACAATAGCACTGACCAAACTCCAGCGATCTTAAACAAACTAACCCAAGAATACGATCGCCTAAAAGTACTGCATCGGGGGGTAGGTGCTACTGGTGGAAAATCTGGAGCCTTAAATCAGGTATTACCTTTAACTAAAGGTGAAATTATTGGGGTTTTTGACGCTGATGCCCAAGTATCGAGGGACTTGCTACAGCAAATGTTACCCCTATTTGGCCCAGAAAATATGGGAGCAGTACAAGTACGCAAAGCGATCTCCAATGCGTCCTTAAATTTCTGGACGCGAGGTCAAATGGCAGAAATGGCTTTGGATAGTTATCTTCAGCAACAGCGCACTGCCCTCGAGGGTATTGGTGAACTGAGAGGCAACGGTCAGTTTGTTCGTCGCTATGCCCTCGAGCGTTGTGGCGGCTGGAACGAGCAAACCATTACCGACGATCTAGATTTAACCATTCGCTTACACCTAGATGGCTGGAATATAGGTTTTCTTCAATTTCCAGCAGTAGAAGAAGAAGGAGTTACTCAGGCTAGTGGTCTTTGGCATCAGCGCAACCGCTGGTCAGAAGGAGGATATCAGCGCTATCTCGACTACTGGCGCTTGATTATTAGTAACCGCATGGGTTTCAAAAAAACTCTAGATTTGCTTTCCTTTGTGCTGATTCAGTATATACTTCCTACTGCGGCAGTGCCAGATTATTTAATGGCGATCGCTCGCCATCGCTTGCCAGTGTTCAGTCCAGTATCTAGTTTGCTGTTTACCCTAGTAGCGTGGGGAATGTTTGTGGGTTTGCGGCGCACCCATAAGGAGAAAAAATTGAGCATTTCCGACTGGTTGATGATTAGTCTGCAAACCCTACGAGGCTTTATTTATATGCTCCATTGGTTAGTGATCATGGCTAGTACAACTGCCCGGATGTCTGTGCGACCTAAGCGGCTTAAATGGGTTAAAACTGTCCATCAAGGCAGTGGTGAAGAGAGTTTTGAATTTTAACCGCTAGGAAGATGATTTCCACTTGAATACTTACTTTATTGGTTGAAGTAAACAGTAACGAGTGATGAGTTTTACCTTATTACTCGTTACTTGTTTGTTACTAAAATTTATTGGTTATCCATACTGACTGGTAGGGCTCGAGAGTCAAAATACTGTAAAGATCCTCGATAAATTGACCGCTAATTAAATCGTACCAGGGATCGATAATAACCAGATTCAAGTAAGATAGATCGAGTTGCTGAGGTTGATCGCTGAGGTTATTAATACAAAAGATACTCTGATCTCTAGTTATACTCTGTCTCCAGAAAGCAAACAGCGCTTTGTTCATTGTTTGTAAAGTGTACTGAATAGAGTTAGGATGAAAAGCCTTCTGACGGCGACGAATCTTAATTCTCCGACACATTTCCTGCAAAACAATAGACTTAGGAGATTGAGCATCTCTAAGCTGTCTTTCTAACTCCTCGTAATTCAATTGGCTGCGGTTAATAGCGCGATTGTTGCCCGTCCTTTCTACATTTTCCGGGTCGTTGGGAGTTGCCAGCAAATTGTGAATGTAAAAGGCAGGGATAGCTTCTAGAGACATCATTACAGTTTGGGAGCAGATAAACCGCTCAATTTGCCACTTGTCCTCTCCTTTTGCCGTTCCTTTCATGGCATCGAACCAGGAAATATTAATTTCATAGGGGCTTTCCGTCCCGTCAGGTTTCTTTCTCATACTGATTTTGCCCCCAAACTCCTGCATCCTTTGCAACAGGATTTGATATTCGTCCTCGTATAACAGTCCTTCGGCGGGACGAAGACCGATGCCATCGTGGGAAGCGGTAAAATTGAGATAAGTACAGCCAATGGGAGCGGGGGGCATTCTCATCATCCAGGTTTGTAAGCGTTCTGCTTTTCCCTGCATTAAGGCATTGAGCAACAGAGGAGGGAGGCTGAAGTTATAAATCATGTGTGCCTCGTCCCGATTGCCAAAATACTTAATATTTTCCCCATTAGGGACGTTAGTTTCGGTAATTAGAGCGACATCAGAATCCACCATTTGCAAAATTTCCCGCAGCAGCTTGATGACAATATGAGTTTCATCGAGATGGATGCAGGAAGTACCAAGACTTTTCCACAGATAGGCGATCGCGTCCAGCCGAACGTATTTTGCTCCCATCTGGACGTATAAAAGAATAATCCTAATAAATTCTAGAAGTACGTCCGGATTAGAAAAATTTAAATCGATTTGGTCGTGACTAAAAGTAGCCCAGACATGCTTTTCACCGTTGACTGTATTAACCTTAGCCAGTAAGGGACTACTGCGGGGACGAACAACTTGGGACAGTTCCTCTGAGGGCTCGAGTTCAATAAAATAATCGCACCCAGGTTTTTTTCCTTGCTTGAACTGTTCAAACCAAATACTTTTACTAGAAGCATGATTGATAACTAAATCAATCATAAGATCGAATTTCCTAGCAATTGTTTTAATATTGGACCAATCTCCCAGCTCTGGATTAACCCTGCAATAATCAATGACTGCAAATCCATCATCAGAACTGTAGGGAAAGAAGGGTAGAATGTGTACTCCAGTAATCGTATCCTGTAAATATTTTTCTAGAAAGCGAGAAAGCGTGTGAAGTGGCTTTTCCTCTTGGTTACTATAGATGCTGTCGCCATAAGTAATTAATAAAACATTATCCTCACTCCACTTATCTAGATTCTCGTGTACTGAATCAGCAAAATGTTCTCTGAGCAAAGAAAACAGTCTTGTAGTTAGTTGTTCGGCGATTTCTGGTTCATAAATTTTTTGCAGTAAAGGTTCTACTCGCAAGGAAAAATGGACGGATTTCTCAGTTAATACAGTCATTGGGTCTGGCTAGGGTAATTGTTGTCACACCAAGTTGCAGTCAACTGCGAAGCAAGAAGAAAGTCCCAAGTAGGAAAAGATAAGCCCATAGGGGGTATATACGGGCAAAGAGAAGTATATGATGATAATTGGAGCAAGAATGGTTATTATCAATCTTCTCCACGGATAAGTCTAGGGACTGGTACTGACCTTAAGACAAGAAGGCGATATTTTTCTTGTCCCCTCTTACCATTCCTCTTTTCCCTCTTGTTTCCAAGGCGAAAGCCTCGGTCCTATGGTGTGTTTGCAAACTGCAAAGTATTATAGTTTTGAGCTTCTAATTATTAATCAGAATTAACTCTTCTGTTTTATGCAGGAGCCAATTTTTTGTAAAAGTTATTCACAAAAATGACTTTGCCGACACGCCCTAGTCTTGATAAGGGTTAATGAGCAAGGTAATGAAGGCAACAGGTAAATTGCCTTGCTGAGAGCACAACTTGATAAAAGCTTATCTAATTATTTTTAACCTAAAAAAAAATAATAGGACAGTGTTAGGATCACTGTCCTATTCTCTTGAGAGAGATTAAGTTAAGTATTACGAATTGTTAATTTTACTGAAGATTTTTTAATCCCCTCAATGTCTGATGCCAATTTCTGGTGCTTTCAGAGGAATCAACGAGAGATTTAGTGCTGGTACTGATGCTTGTTCTACTGAATTTGTCAGTGAATTCCTCATCAGTGCTGTCAAATTGTTGGTAGTCGCATCGTACATCTTGGTGACGATCTTGGGATAAAAACCAATACCAATTATGGGCACGAGCATGCAAGCAATAATAAACACTTCTCGCGGTTCCGCATCTATCAAGGCTTGCTTTTCTACCAATTCTTTGTTTTCTGGTCCGTAGAGCATTTCTCGCAGCATCGACAGCAGGTAAATTGGTGTCAGAATCGCTCCTACTGCGGCGAGGACAAGCATGATAATTTTAAAAGTCAGACCGTAGGCATCACTGGTAGCTAAACCAATAAACACCATCAACTCTGCCACAAAACCGCTCATTCCTGGTAAGGCTAAAGATGCCAGAGAACAAGTTGTCCACATGGCAAAAGTCTTTTTCATCTTCTGCCCTATGCCACCCATTTCATCTAACATCAGGGTGTGGGTTCGATCGTAAGTTGAGCCCACTAAGAAGAACAGACTAGCCCCAATTAATCCGTGGGAGATCATTTGTAGCATCGCTCCGCTGGTACCTATGTTGGTAAAAGAAGCGATCCCAATGAGCACAAAACCCATATGGGAAATGGAAGAGTAAGCAATTTTGCGCTTGAGGTTACGCTGAGCAAAAGCAGTCAAGGCCGCATAGATGATATTAACTACCCCTAGAATTACTAACACTGGTGCAAACACAGCATGAGCATCGGGTAGCATCCCCAAATTCATCCGCAGTAGGGCATATCCACCCATTTTCAGGAGAATTCCAGCGAGGAGCATATGCGCGGGAGCTGTTGCTTCGCCATGAGCATCGGGTAGCCAGGTGTGTAGGGGGAAGATGGGCAGCTTAACGCCGTAGGCAATCAAGAAGGCAGCATAGAGTCCGAGTTGAAAGTTAAAGGCGTAGTCCTTAGCAGCGAGAGCCTGCATATCGAAAGTCACTGTATCGCCATAAAAGGCCATTGTCAGTGCTGCTACGAGAATAAACAGGGAGCCGCCTGCAGTGTAGAGAATAAACTTTGTAGCTGCATAAAGACGCTTCTTACCTCCCCAAATTGAGAGGATGAGGTAAACCGGGACTAACTCCAGTTCCCAGACCAGGAAAAATAGCAGCATATCCTGAACAGCAAATACGGCAATCTGACCGCCATACATTGCCAGCATCAAGAAGTAAAATAATTTTGGCTTGAGGGTAACAGGCCAAGCTGCCATAATTGCCAGTGTTGTGACAAAGCCAGTCAGCAGAACCAATGGCATCGATAAGCCATCTACTCCCACCGACCAATTCAAGCCCAGTTGGGGTACCCAAGGATAACTTTCTACTAGTTGCAGTCCTGGTTCGGTTAGGTCATAGCCGATGTAGAAAGCATAAACCATCAGGGCAAAGTCAATTAGCCCTACGATCAGAGCGTACCACCGCACTGTTTTGCCATCCTTATCAGGAATAAAAGGAATTAGCAAAGAGGCAGCGATAGGAAACAAGATAATTGTTGTCAGCCAAGGAAAATTTGTCATATTTGTTTCTTATCGATGAAGCAGGTTGAAGCTTGAAAGTTCAAGGTTAAAGGTTTTTCCCTTGCTGGAATCGGGGCAGAAATAATAGCTCTAGGACAACTCGCTGGAGCAGGGAGGGTTGAAGGAAGATCGGACCATAAAGTAACCTTTAACCTGGGTTCCCTGCCACCGGCAAACTTTTAACCTTTAACCCCGATCGAGACAAATTGCTAAGTGATGCTAAAGACCACCACAAAGCCTAAGACTGCTCCAAAGACGATTAGAGCATAGAATTGGGCGCGACCATTCTCCAAATACTTCAAGCCTTCCCCACTTAAGAGCGTTACTAAACCTGTTAAGTTGACTGCACCATCGACAACTCGATAGTCCACTTCCAGAATTTGCCTAGCCAAGCGGCGAGAACCTTGTACGAAGACGCTGTTGTAAATGTCATCGATGTACCACTTGTTCAGAGATAGCTGATAGAGAGAAGGATATTTTTGTGCGATCGCCTTGGGATCGATCTTGCCCCATATATACATCATGAAGGCAATAGTGATGCCAACCACAGCGATAGCTACAGAACTTCCTCCCATAATCAAAAACTCTGTCCAGTCGAACTCAGCAGCTCCAGTCAACACTTCAGTTGCTGTTTCTCCTGGGGCATGAATAAACGCCTCAAAGTAGTTTTGCCAAGGTATGCCTACAAAGCCAACAAAAATAGAAGGAATTGCCAGAATCATCAGAGGCAAAGTCATGCTCAAGGGTGATTCGTGGGGAGATTCGCTGTGACCGTGTCCGTGTGCTTCAGCTTCGTGAACATCAGCTTCTAGTTCTTTTACATCCATTGCCCCTGGACCAAAGGCAGGTTCAGGCGTTGGCGCTCCTACTGCTGCTAATAATTGTTCGCGGATAGACGAGTCGTTACCCCGGAATCCTCCTTCAAAAGTCAACAAGTAGAGCCGGAACATATAGAAAGCAGTCATGCCAGCAGTCAGCCAGCCTACCAGCCACAGAGAGGGATTAGCTGTAAAAGCATTTCCCAGGATTTCGTCTTTTGACCAAAAACCAGCAAAGGGGGGAATCCCACAAATTGCTAGAGTTCCGATTAAAAAGGTAATCGCGGTAATGGGCATATATTTACGCAATCCTCCCATCAAACGCATATCCTGGTTTAAAGTTGGGTCGTGACCAACCACTACTTCCATCCCGTGAATCACAGAACCGGAACACAAAAACAGCATTGCTTTAAAGTAAGCATGGGTCATCAGGTGGAATAACCCAGCGGAATAGGATCCGATTCCCATCGCCATCACCATATAACCAAGTTGGGACATGGTAGAGTATGCTAATCCTTTCTTAATGTCATTTTGGGTCAGGGCGATGGTTGCTCCCAAGAAGGCGGTAAATGCTCCCGTCCAGGCAATTACGCTCATTGCCGAGGGTACATGTTCAAATACGGGATACATGCGAGCAATCAAGAAAACACCTGCTGCTACCATTGTTGCTGCGTGGATGAGCGCAGAGATGGGAGTCGGGCCTTCCATAGCATCTGGTAGCCAGACGTGGAGGGGGAATTGAGCCGATTTAGCAACTGGTCCTAAAAAGACCAACACGGCAAATAGAGCTGCTAAAGCTGACCCTATTGTTCCAGAAGCTACCAAATCTTGCAGACGTTCTCCCATGATGCCAAAATCGAAGCTTCCGGTAGCCCAGTACAAACCGAGCATCCCCAAGAGTAGACCAAAATCACCAACACGGTTGGTAACGAAGGCTTTCTGACAGGCATCTGCTGCTGGTTGGCGATCGTACCAGAAACCAATAAGCAGGTAAGATGCCATACCTACCAGTTCCCAGAAAATATAAATTTGTACCAAGTTCGGACTGATTACTAGACCTAACATCGAGGAGCCAAAGAGGCTCAAGTAAGTATAGAAGCGTACATAACCCGCATCGTGAGCCATGTAGCCATCGGTATAGATCATCACCAAAAAGGCCACAGTACAAACTATTACCATCATCAGGGAACTGAGATGATCGATTGTGTAGCCCATGCTCAGGTGAAAATCTCCCGCTGTTGCCCATTCAATCATGCGGGTGTAAGTTTCGTGTCCCTGAATTTGACTCCACAGCAGGGCAAAAGATAGCACCATTGCGGTTCCCATCAGGAAAACGACAAAGGTCGCACTGAGTTTCCTAAGACTGTTAGTTGCCTTGCTAACCGTAATTAGTCCTGTGCCAAGAATCGCTGCGCCTGCCAGTGGTAGAACTGGTATCATCCAAGCATACTGATAAAGAGCTTACATTACTATTCTCTAACTTTATATTTCTTCTCTATTTTGGCAGTATCCCTATCATTTTTGGGACTTGTCCAGTGAGAGTGTTTC
>JBFRWL010000009.1:0-4459 GCA_051439565.1 Prochloraceae cyanobacterium | reverse complement strand
ATCATAAGGTATATAGCGCGTAATCCTGTGTTCTGGGTCGTGGGGCATTGTTTCCCCCGTCCTCATGTCCACAGTTACATTTTTAAAGGCTACTAAGTGCTCGTTGGCTGGCAGCCCTTCTAGAAGAATTAGGTGCTTGCGACAAAAATCAAAGGCACTTTTAGTCTGCTTATTATTCTCATAAGGATAAGACTCATACCATCCCATATCCTTGGAAAACTGTAGCTTGTAAGCATCTGTGGAAGCGTCAGTAATTAATTTATGTACGATCGGGTCTTTGATGTGACTCCAGGAACCATTGCCGTCATAACGATAAAAAGCGTTGTCTTTGCTCATCCATTGTCCCTGACCCCCTTCAAATATCCGCCGATAAATCCAGCCATCGAAAGTCTGGGAGGTAACACAGTGGTTCAAATCTAGTTCTAAGATCTTGGCTACTGGTTTGTAACGCCATTCCCGATGTTTTTTTGTCCCAGAATTATTACCCCTCTCTGCTTCTATTTTTTTGTCGTGTTTGATTATGGCTCTTTGAAGAAGACCTTTGAGGGTTTTAGTGCTAGTTTTCGTAGCTGTTTTGATTCGATATAATAGTGTTTCTTGTTCTAGTACGTCTAGGAGCTTGGCGGCTAAATCTAGCGCTACTTTAATTGCCTCAGAAATTCTTTGATCTGGCATCTCATGCCAATGCTTGGGCCACTCCATTAACAACTCTTTGGGCGTGTAAGCACTATCGAGTAACTTCTTGTAATCCTCTGCTGTATGTCCAGCTTTAAAATATTCGCATAAGCCCGCTTTTTCCTGTCCAGGGATTTTAGGGATGATTTGTACTTTTCCGTTCGACCACAATCCCGAATTAATTAGGTGAAGGAAAACCTTCGGATTGTTCAAGGCATCATGATCGTAGAGCATTGTCGCTCCCGAGCCTTTCTCTAACGCTTGACGGTAGAGGGTTACTCCCGCGATCGCTCCGGTCGGAATTTGACCAAACCAGCAAGCTGCTAGCGCGTCCTTTATCCCCTCTGTGATTGCTCCACAAGCATCAGGTACATAGGCTTGGGTTTTCTTTCCACACGGCGTTAAATATTTCGCTACGCTCCCGTTTTTCCTGACGATTGGTTGGTCTAGTCTTAACTGACCAAAGTCATCAGTGAAAGGAAAATATATTCCGGCTCCAGACTTCCACTCTTTGCCATCCCAAACTTTAAAGCCCATCGAAAGAGCTTCTTTTTCACTGAGACTTTGCACCCCCATCTCTATCGAGAGCTGGATCTGTTCGCTAGTAAAGCCTTCACTTAAGAGATGTTCGACGTGATGTGGGAGTAGGTGTTCTTGTTTCATCAGGTTTCTCCTTTAGTACCTCGGTACTGGCGGAAATCCCCTCTGGAAACCTTGGTAATAGTTCAAGATAATAAAAGTTTATTTTTGAGAAATGTTCAAGATAATAAAAGTAATTTCTTTTTTTGAGATGCTTGGTTGCATCTCTGGAAGGGGTAGGATTTGACTGGTAATCAAATCCTGATGATCGGGTTAACGGTTTATCTTGAATTCTTGAACTATTGCCAGGTCGCCACGAAGGAGATTCAACCAGCTTTTTTTTACTTTTGTTGAATACATGACTTAACAACAGCACTAGCAAGAGACAACAGCTTTTTGAGCGGTTGTCTAGGTTAGGGTCAGTGGACGGATACACCACAGCTAAACCTCACCTTGTGCTGTTGTTCTTAGTGACGACCTAAGACCTAAGAGCCAGTAGTAATAAAACTTGTCTGGGCTAGCTTATTAGCTCGCAGCATCAATCCTGGGTTACTTCCCAAAAAGGCTCGCTTGCCAATAACAATGCTAATCCAGTTAAAAATCGAATATTGATAATTTAATCCTTGTCTTCGTAACATGACTGAGATTCTCCGTGATAAATGTTGAGCCAACGGAGATATCTAGCCGAGAAAGAAATGCTCTTATTTAGATAACTATTAAGCCACCCTGGGAGAAGGCAGAAGCCTCGATTAGCTATCCAAGAAGAAAATTTTTCGAGGGGTGAAGAATTTTCTTCAAGCAATTGCGAACACCGAGAAAAAGTGTTATGGTCAGGCTGATACCAGTGCCAAAAAACTGGTATACTAATCTCAGCGAGCGCAAGATTATTAATTTTTCTTTCCCGATTCAGATACCTCCTCAGATAAGTCCATTCGATAACTAAGTTCTGAGAACTGAAAGGGAAGCTCACCGTAGAACGCTGTCCTTGAGGTCTCCGGCCTATGTTGGGACGGCGTTCTCGGTTTTGGTTTTGAGCTTCTTTTCTTCCAACTCTCATGAAATAGAATCGACCAAAAAACAATGATGTAATCAGTTTACTGCTAAAATACGCAGTAGGGAACTTTCTACAACTCCTACATTGCAGAGAGGGAACATTGGGACATTAACGCAGGAAAATCATCTTAGTATGGCAAAAGGTGACCTACTCCTACTTGTAGATTTGTAAATCTAGCTGTGTTGAATACATCGGCATTTACTGGGAATAATTATCCTCAAATACCCTGAATTTACCCTCATTATCTTCAAGTTGGCGATATCTCTTTTTGATTCGTTCGCCCTGGCTTATTCCTCCTACTTCAGGATGTTTTGCAATTAACCCTAAAAAGTATCCCTCTGTGAAGTGGATGTCGTTTGGAAAAATTACTACATTGCCTTCTAATTCAAGAACATCCCCTATATCCGAGTATCCGAAATACATGCCTTTCGCCTGCTGCCAACCTCTTATATACTCAGCATTTTTGGGATATAGGGCAGGCAAATCATCGAGATAATCCTGGTAGCCGTAGTGATAATCATCTTGCAGCAGATTAGGTTTGCTATCAGGGTTGATCAGCCAACTTGGGTAATAGGGAACTTCTCCAAAAAAGAGCGATACTCTAGGTATTTTCTTCTTGGTGGCAAATGAATCTACTACTGACCAGGATTGAGTCCAACTAAGGGAGGTTGAAATAGATTGTTGTATATTTTGTAGTCTTTCAATGATTTCTAGATGGCTCTCAAAGGAAGCATGGTCGTTGAATTTAGTTGGGTTAGATTTTGAGGGAAATTCTGTCATGATGTATCCGTAAAGATTACGATTGGTTAACTTCTCAGAAATTCTTACACGTAAGATGATGAACGTTGTCTCTGGCAAAGAGACAGCCAAATGTTGTCAGGATTTCTCTAATCTTTGAGTTGAACAAATAACCTAATCGCATCGCACTTGGCTAAACAAGTGATTATTGCTGATTGAACAAAACATCAGTAATTCGGGCAAATACCATACAACTCTGATTAGAGGTGAAAAACAATGGGATAATACTCCTTCGCTCCTCTTGCTGTTTGAACAGTTAGCTGGAGTGTCGTCCTGGTGAGATATATTTATATCGAGCCAGGGCGGTGAAACGTAAAAAACGTTTCTCTCAGATAATACCATCGATTGCTTGAAAAAGCGATCGCTAATTAAAGACAAAAACCCTTGATATTTAGCAGATTCAAGGGTTTTGTCGATTGAAACACGAATCAAGTCCAGGTTTTCTAGCTCTTTGTCCGCTTGTTGTTGATTTTTCTCCAGGTTGGCGAGCCTCAGCTTATTGACTTAAAAAATCAAAATAGCCAAAAAATCTGACTCTTATAGGAATGGAAAGAGCATAATATATGCGAGAGCCGTTGGGGGAATTAGCATCAATGGATGAGTTGGAATCATTAAATCTGGATTGGGAAGCATATGCTTTAGAGAAAGCTCTATTGGGGTTAGGAGAAACAATAGAGATGCTTTTCGAGCAATGCAACTGCGTAATGCGTCGCGATAAAAGCCATGATTATCAAGGGAGTTCCGAACCAGAGGGGTATTTCCCTCATCTGCGTTCAATCCGGTTGGTTTGTCCCCACAAAGGAGTGTATGAGCCTCTTCTGAGGGGGCTAAAAAAAATAAGCAATAGGTATAATGCGCTCATGGGACCGATCGCTATTTTCTTATTTCCTCACTCCCAAAGTTTTGAGGCTCATCAAACTGGCGGTCAGCTAAACTATCGGATAGTAGAAAAGTTCTTAGTAGAACAGAAGGCTTTTTATCTTTGCTTTGACGAAGCTACATCTCATTATCTAGTTACTCCCGAGTATTGGTTTCAACATTACTGTCTCAACGACTTAAAGGGAGAGTGGAATAACTAATACTGATGAATAGTGGCTCAAATGCCGATAACTTCGTAGGCAGACAAGCGAGCAGAAAGATAAGATTTACTTAAGTGATTTAATCCCGCAGCCAGAAGTACGGAAGGATAAGAGTTGTGAGAGGTTAGGCGATGTTATTTTCACAATTGCGCGTAGATTTGTTGGCATGAAAGTATCCTTCTGTTGGTGCTACTTATCGTGCTGCCTGTCGCGGTAAGGCCACTGCCGCTCTGATAACTGCTGTTCTTTAGCTTTTTCTATCCGGGCTCTAATC
>JBFRWL010000008.1:0-16419 GCA_051439565.1 Prochloraceae cyanobacterium | reverse complement strand
TTGGGGTGGGGATTATTTCTTTTACCTGAGAAGTTTGCCAGTCACCCTATAGCTATAGTAATCAAGATAGCTATAGTAATCAAGGGGAATCATCAATTGAGAGGGAAGTGTGGGGGGTGTGGGGAATGTGAGGGGTGTAGTTTATATCAGTATTTTTCCTCGCTATCTTCCCTATCTTCTCTTTCTAACCACATTCCCTCCTCTCACCTCACCAGGGATTTTGGCATTACATTATTGAATCGGTGTTCTAGGCGATCGCGTTCTGAAAAATTATTCTATAATATGGCGATCGCCATATTTTTGTGAACAGTATCAAAAAATAGGGAATGGGAGGGGACAGTAGGATTCCTGTTGCCTTTCTTCGCCAGTCAGTTCACCAATTGCTACATTACTGGTGTGAGTAATTTATGAAACTAGGAAGCGAACAACATAAAGAACTATTCTGTCGCGGTTTTATTGACAGCTATTTAGATTATGAACCAGAAAAACTGCCTTGGCCGGAACTAGATAGTATTTCTCTCCAAAAGCTGCAGGCTATTCCTTTCTGGAAAGAAGCTTTAATTACTGAATTAGAGGCTGGAGCGATGGTAGGCAATTTCGCTGAGACAGTAAGCGATCCTCTCATCAAAGAGGCGATCGCCCTCCAAGCTTATGAAGAAAGTCGCCACGCTCGCTTAGTCGATTTTCTTATCAAACATTACGACATCGAGATTTCCGAAGCTACTACCCCTGAAATTCCGCAGAACATCGAAAATGCCTTCATTAATTTTGGTTTTGCCGAATGTCTGGACTCTTTCTTTGCTTTTGGCATGTTTGGCATTGCCCATCAAGCTAGCTACTTGCCAGAATCTATCTTTACTATCTTCGATCCCATTCTCCATGAAGAGGCGCGTCACATTGTCTTCTTCGTTAATTGGTTTACTTACTGGCAAATTAATCGCGGGTCCGGGTTTGTTGGTTGGCGAGGGGCTCGTACTCTTTGGCATTACGGGCAAGCTTTGCAAAAATTAAGTCAAGCTTTCGATCGTTCTGAGGAAGATAAAGAAGGAAAACCCTTCACTGCTAGCGAAGCCACTCACTTTATGGACAATTTGACTGCTAAACAGTTTTTCTCTACTTGCTTGCAAGAAAATGTCCAACGGATGAGTAGTTTTGACGAAAGGCTACTTCAGCCCCAATTTTTGCCAGTCCTATCTAGATTTGCCTTAAGCTGCCTCAATCTTTTACCTCAGCGGAAACCGATTCCTCTGATGGAATGATATCAAATCTAGTTGAATACCCATACTTGAGAACAGGAGGAGTGTGGGCAGTGTGGGGAGATGAAGAAGTAATTTCATCTCCCTTGTCTCCCTTGTCAGTCTCAACCGACAACCAACAGGTTTAGGTTTTGACCACATGCCCACTCGATCGAGCTAAACGGTCTCAGAAACCTGATAAGTACTGGTTAATTTATCCAACTGCTGCACTAACAAACTCAAGAACAAACCAACATCAGTAACTACTCCCATGGATTCGATCGAGCCGCGATCGCTCAGTTTAGTTACTACTGCCGGATTAATATCTACGCACACCATTTTCACTCCCGCTGGGGTCATATTTCCCACGCCAATGGAGTGGAGCATTGTAGACAGCATTAGAACCATGTCTGTCCCTTTCAGTAATTCTGTATACTTAGCTTGAGCTTTAATCAAGTCCATTTCTGTATCTGGCAAGGGACCGTCGTCGCGGATGGAACCAGCTAGACAGAAGGAGACGTTATTTTTTACGCATTCATACATTACCCCTTTTGTCAAGACCCCTTGCTCAACTGCTGCAGCGATACTACCACAGCGACGGATGGTATTAATAACCTTTAAGTGATGGCGATGTCCTCCCTGTACTGGTACACCTCGCTGCATATCTACGCCGAGAGAAGTTCCCATCATTGCTTGCTCGATATCGTGAACGGCGATCGCGTTGCCTCCTAAGAGTGCCTGGACGTAGCCTCCGCGAATTAAGTGGGATAAGTGCTCGCCTCCCCCAGTGTGGATTACTACTGGTCCTGCGGTTACGACTACCTTACCGCCCTGGTCGCGGACGTGGCGTAATTCCCAAGCAACCTGTTCGACGATCAATTCAACCCGACGCTCGCTGGAAACGCCAGCACCCATAAAGCTGAATTCCTGGCGATTGAGTTGTTCTCGGGACTCAAGTTTGCGGGAGGTGCGTATCCCTTCTACACTGACAACAGCGCGATCTCCTACTTCTAAATCCCGCAGTAACTTGCAGCGAGCGATCGGTCCGTTAGGAGTATCGGTAATTGCAATAGCAGCGTCCATGCGCTGATTTTGTACCTTAACCCACTGGCTATTTACTCGTACCTCTGTGGGATAGATAGTAGTGACATAAAAATCGTCGGGAGCTACACCTGCTTTAGTCACTACTTCAGTGTTAGTGTCGCAGATTTCTTGAGGAGGAGCAACCGCACCCAAGTCAATCAACTGTCTCATGATTTCTTCCATGACTTGATGGGAAGGTGCAGACACCTTCACCTCAGCCGCAGAAGTACTTTGCCGTTGTTCTCCCAAATTGAAGTTAAGAACCTGAAAACTGCCGCCACCTTCTACAATCAGATCTAAAGCTCGATTCATAATCCCCGCATCGAGTAGGTGACCTTCTATGTGGATCAACCGACTCTCTACTGGTACATTGGCATGAACGTCCTCTAGAATTGGCTCTGTTACTCGCAGCGTCAAACACTTGGCAGCACCACCAGCTTTAAGAAATTCTGTCAGTGGGGTTTCAATTACCTGAAAACCAGCTTTAGTAAGGCGTTGTTTGAGGCTTTCACTCGCCTTGTTCATCACTACCACAGAGTCAATATTGACCGCGTTGCAAGCAAAATTGACAGCATCTGGCTCGTCAATGGCAATTCGCTTCTCTGACGGAACCCGCATTTCGATCAAGTGATTGGAGTAGAAATCAAAAGCGGGAGGATAGTACAGTAAATAGCCACCACTCAGAGGGCAGAAACAAGTATCTAAATGATAAAAGCGCTCGTCCCTTAACCGGAGAGATAGTACCTCCATATCGAGCCATTTAGCAATATAGGAATGGGAGTTGAGTTCGGAGCGAAAGCCGTATCCCGCCCACAACCAACGTCCTTCGCGATCGAACAAAGCATCCCCTGCTCCTTCAAAGGGCAAGTCTTTGGGCAGTTCGTATACGGTATAGCCTTTGTCTGAGAACCATTGTTTGAAGTGAGGTTCTTCACCCTGACGCTCTTTGTGGAAAAAGCGACTGAGGACAACATTATTTCCCAATACTAGCCCAGCATTGGCAGTAAAGACCATATCCGGCCAACCCTTTTGCGGTTCTACTAGATCGACTATCGCCTTATCTTTGAGGACGTGGTAAAGTTTTTGCCATTGCTCGGTAGAGCGATCGCGTGCGGATTTGTGAATATTCCCCTCCATCCAGGGATTAATTACGTAGTCCACATCATAGTGGTCTGGGGAACACATGAGAAAGCGAATTGATTCAGTCATAATTAATTTAAGATAGTGGTGAAAAGCTCTAAATCTACTACTAGGTCAACACGGCAGAAATAAATCATCAGTTGGCAAGAGGTCGAGAGCCATAGGATAAAAGGGTTTTTAAGTCCCGCCTTCCGCGTACTGCACGAGCAGCATCTAAGACCACTGGCACTAAGTCAATCTTTTTTCGCCGCCATCATAAAAGTACTCCTTACATTTTTAACCTTGAGGAGTTTCTGAGAAATTTTTATTAGTGCGAATCAACCAACCGACTCCAAATCTTACTACTTTTCAGTATCTATAGTAAAGCTTGCTGAGTTGGGTTGAGAGAATGATCTTTAATTGGGAACTAGTTCATAACTATTAAAAATCACCAATTTTGATCGGTAGATTTGAGCGCTACTATTAACCTTTTTTTGTCAACCATTATTGACTCTTTGTAAAAAAGATAGTGGCTATTCTTTACATGCGTTAATAAAAGTAAGAATTATTGGATTTATATACTTCACAAGAACTTCTGACTATCGAAAACTCTTAACAAGAGTTAACATAAATACTGCCAATTTGGCAACACAACCAGAAAACCAAAAGGTAATTTTTTAGCAGTGACTATAGGCTAGATCACTAATTTTCAATTCAAATTTGACAGCTCAATAGTCTGTCTGTAATCACATTTTGTTCAAAGGATACTTAACTAATGATTAGCATGATTGAAGACTTAGATTTCATAACTGATGTGTCTGAAGAGCGACTAATCGATGTCATTGGTGGAGATGGCTATGAAAGGGATGACGATGACGATGATGATGATGATGATGATGATGACCATAAAAAGCGTAATTTAGGTCATAAAAAGCGGCTACATTTTGGAGATTTTCACAAGTTTGATAAGTTTCGCAAGTTTCACTTCAAGCAAACACACTCCAAGAGCAACCACTTTTATGGAGTTTGGTAGCTTCTGTCTGGGAAGCCTCGGACTCTAGAGGTGAAGTGCATGAGTGTCGGGACGAACCTCACTGAAATAAAAGATGGGCGATCGCTCTAATAAACAAATCGGTTGCTCGTCTTATTAATCAACGCGAAGCTAAGAAAAAATGGCAGTGTTTAGATGAAATTATTAACATCTTTGTGACACTGTCATTAATTTGTTTGAACATTCTGACGCGCCGCATTCTCCCTCCGTACCTTAGGGACGGGGGGAGTTAGGCGCATTGTTCATCAGGACTATCTTGATGTTGGATGTATTGTTTGAGTACTTCTAATGGTGCGCCCCCAACACAAATAAAGCAATAAGCGCCAGTCCAAAATACAATCCCCAAAGAGAATTAGGTCTTGGTGCAGTAGGGATAGATTTTGGTACTTTAACTGCTGCTGCTTTATCTAACGGGACTAAAATTGATAATCCTAGATTTCTCAACAACGCCAGTGCCAAAATCAAACAAATATCGAAACACTTAAGGAGAAAACGCCGACCAGAAAAAAGAAAAGTATCTGCCTCTTCTAGATGGAAAAAAACTAACAAGTTAATTGGTAAAATTCACAACCGAACTGCCAACAAGCGACAAGATTGGTGTCATCAAGTTGCTACACAAATAACTAGCGATAATAGCATGGTAGCAACCGAACGCCTTAATCTTAAAGGAATGACGGCTAAAGCTAAGACAGGTAATCAAAGAAAGTGGCAAAAGACAGGACTTAATCGTTCAATTTTAGACGTAGGAATTGGAATGCTCAGGGAATGTATCTCTTATAAAATCTCTGAGGGAGGAGGAGTTTTTGTCGAAGTTCCCACTCTTAAGGTTAAACCATCTCAAACTTGTCCAGCTTGCGGTCATCAACACAAAAAAGATTTAAGTCAAAGGGAGCATAAGTGTCATTGCGGATTTCGTGCTGACCGCGATGTGGCTTCCGCAATGGTGATGATTGATTATGCTAGGGGCAAGGTACTTGCCTCTTCAGACTGCCGAGAAACAAGCTCTAATACAACCCCTACTTACTGTGGAGGGATGTACCAACTTGGTTCGCTGAAGCGCTCTGTTACTCCCTCCCTCAGATAGACGGGGGGAGTAGTTCATTCGATTAATTATTGACAATAGCTTGACGTAGTTTTTCTACCCAGATATGTAAATTATCTAAATCTAGGCGATAACTCAGAGGATGAGCAATTAACCTAGCAGTACTCTCAAAAAGAACATCAATTTCCATCAGACCATTTTCCCGTAAAGTACGACCAGTAGATACCAAATCTACAATTGCTTCTGACATTCCAGTAATTGGTCCGAGTTCTACCGAACCATAGAGGGGAACGATTTCTACAGGTAAATCTAAGCTGCTAAAATATTCCTTAGCGCAGTTGACAGATTTAGATGCTACTCGTCCGTGGGGCGGTAATTCCAGCGATCGCCTGTAGGGACTAGACTCCCGTACTGCTACCGACATCCGACAGTAACCAAATTTGAGATCGGCTAAATGTGCTACTTCTGGGGTCTTTTCCCGCAAAACATCATAACCGACTATCCCTAACTGCGCCTGACCATATTCAACATATACCGGAACATCCTGCGCTCTAACTAACAGTGCTTTTGCAGTATTGCTGGGGTCTTGAATTTGCAATTGACGGTTGCGAGCTTCCAGAAAAGCACTAAAGTCTAATCCTATATTTTTGAATAGATTTATGCTATCTGATAAGAGAGCTCCTTTGGGTAATGCAACAGTAATCATCGAAAAATTAGCTCCTATTTTCTCTCTAAATCGATCGCGTGAAAATTCTCTTAGTTGATGACGAAGTTGAACTAAGTGCTCCTCTCACTCACGTTTTGACTTGTGAAGGCTACGAAGTAGACGTAGCTGATAACGGGAAAGACGGAATGGAGTTAGCATTGCATCGAGATTATGACCTACTTATCCTGGATTGGATGTTACCGCAATACTCAGGGATTGCGATTTGTCAGCAGTTACGAGCTCATGGTAAAACTACCCCCGTTCTCTTCCTCACTGCTAAGGATACTGTAGACGATCGAGTGATAGGATTAGATGCTGGTGCAGATGATTACTTGATCAAACCATTTGAATTAAGAGAGTTGCTAGCCAGAGTTCGCGCCTTACTGCGGCGATCGCCAACCTTGGAGCCTACGGTTACTAGCCATCGCCTCAAAGTAGCCGATCTCGAACTGGATAGCGAAAATCAATTAGCCTATCGTCGAGGACGAGTAATTAAGTTGTCAGAAAAAGAAATTAAACTTTTAGCTTATTTTATGACTCATCCCGGTCAATTGCTAACCCACCAGCAAATTCATCGCAATCTCTGGACAGAAAAAGACCAACCTAGTAGCAATGTTTTAGCAGCCTTGATTCGCCTGCTGCGCCGTAAGATCGAAGCTAAGGGGGAAACTCCTCTGATTCATACTGTCTATGGAAGAGGATATCGCTTTGGAATTGACAATCCAACGTTTTAACAGCCTACGGCAGAAGGTTAAGTTATTGGTAATATTAAGCCTTGTTGTGATGTAGTAGCACTTGGTGCTCTCTGCCTTCTTTTAAAACGAAACTAGAGGCGCGATCGGCAAAAAGTCAAGTTTTTTTAAAAAAATCTAATGATAATTACTATTGTAATGATTTGCAAGATTAGATTAATATATTTGTTAATAAAACTTTAATTTTTTTAGAGCAAGGGGGTGAGGTATGTGTTAGGAAGAAGAAATTGTCAAAACTACATAGTAGTTGACTTAGACAAAAATATATTAGTTAATACGACCATACCAAGTGCAAATCATGCCGCACTAAGATCTGGGTTTGCTGGCTACCCAGTAAATCCTCGGTGGAGTAGCGCTAAGTATCTTGCTTGGAAAACAGGGTATAAGTGGCGAAAAGCATTAGCTAGTGGGGAAATGATAGTGCGTTCCCAAGATTGTATGTTAGTACCAATGACATCTTGTTCAGCTTGAAGGCACGAGTAACAAGTTGATTGTTGATTGTTGATTGCTGTCACCTCTAACCTCTGACCTCTGACCTCCCCCTCATCCTCCCTCTCTTCTGTGGGGAAAATTCTGAGGTAGTTAGCAAGTTGTTAACGTCGTTAATTACTGCTCCTAACAAGGATGATTTTCCTTCAAGTAATTGATTGATCGCTTTGGTTAGGCTGCTTGCTCTAGTTACTCCTGGTCTAGTTACTAACACTATTGCATCTGCTAAAGGTTCTAAGAGGAGAACATCGTTACAAATAGAAAGAGATGGAGTATCAATGACTACCATGTCAAAGCGTCCGCGAGTTTCCTCAATCAGCCTTCGTAGTTCGTCAGACTCCACAATTGCGGCTGCTTGCTCTAGAGGTCCTGGACTGGGTACGATGTATAAATTATCGACTTCCGGCACTAAGTAAACAGCATCGCTGCGCTCTCCATAATAACGTAGAGGTTCGAGATTGGCTTCTGGAGAGGGATTCACTTCAAGATATTCTGCTTGGGAAGGGGAACGCAAGTCTGCTTCTATTAATAGAGTACGCTTACCTACATTAGCGGAGGCGATCGCGAGGTTATAGGCGCTGACACTTTTTCCTTCCCCATTAGCAATGCTGGTAATCAAAATTATCTTTGACGAGTTTGAACCCAAACGGCGGATATTACTGCGGAATCGCTCGTAATCGTGTAAGTAGAAAGGATTGCTATTTTTGAGGATCGGCGTTTCTTCTCCTTTAGTATCGATGTTGACGACATAGGGAAGTTCTCCTAGTATCATCAACTCTCTTTGTGCGAGTGCATCCCGCAACTCCTGAGAAGTGTGAAGGCGATCGTCTACTTTGGCGAACAAGAAAATTATGCCGCCAGCGACTAATACTCCTAAACCCGCACCAGCTAAGATTGTCAATAGGGGGCTAATCTTACTTAGAGGCGACAGCGAGATTTCTCGAACGGATGCGGGTCGAACAATAATTAGGCTTCCTATCGTTTCCGCCTCTGCTGCTTTGGCATCTACTAACCGTTCTAAGATTTTTTTGTATAATGCTCGTTGCAATTCAACTTCTTGACCTAAACGCCTTTGTTGCAACTGCTTGTCAGGAAACTTCTCGTATTGGTTTTTTAGTTCTTTCTCTATTTTCTCCAGAGATTTTAATTGATTGTCTAACCCCTCTTTCTGGTTGTTTAAAGCTACAATTTTATTTGCCAATTGCTGCTTAGATGCATCCAAGTCGATCGATGTACCGATTTCCTTAGACGATCTAATCGAGAGTCCCTCACTACCGATCGCATCCAGGTTAGCTATAGTTGGGTCGGAACTGAGAGCGGTAGCAGTATAAGCCTGTTCGGAATTTAAGCCCAAGCGCTTGCTCAAAAGCTTGATTTGAGTCGCGATCTTCTCGATAGTATGTTTAATTTCCTCTTGCTTTATTTTAGTAGTGGTAATCTCTGAGGATAAACTGCTGTCCTCAAAAGCTAATAGAGCTGTACCCTCTTGAGTAAGATATTGATACAACTCTTCTTCTGCTTTTCTCAGGTTTACTTTAACCTCCGACAAGCCTTTTTCCAGCGCTCCAATTTTGTTTCTCAAAAAGACGGTATCGAGCAAGCGGCTTTGCTCTACCATTTCCTCCATTAATGCGTTGACTAATAATTGAGACTGATGGGTATCTTGAGCATTTTTGTACTCTATGTTAATGAATTGCGTCTTTTCATTTTGGGGAAATTGAATTACTAAAAACTTTCTGTTGAGAATAGTCTCGATCTCGTTGAGGCTCAAACCAGACTTCTCAGCTACCTGGCTGAGTAGTTTAGAAGTTAGTATATTTTCTGGCTCTATTTCTCTTGCTAATGTTTGAACTAGTTTTCCACTAGCGGGAAAATCAGCAGAAGAATTAGTCAAGGAGAGCATCCCTGTTACCCTATATTTAGCCTCTGAAGTAGGGGAGGATTGTAAGGCAAAAAAGGCTGAGCCTGCAACGCACGCAGCAAAGCCGAAAAACCCCAGCCATTTATGTTCGTTTAAAGAGATAAGAAAACGTTTAATCAGAGGCGGAGTCATAATTTTTTAATAGTTTTAAAATTATTATCTTTAAATATGTAGATATTTTAGCGGCTAAATTGAGGGGAGTGTGGGCAGACACGGGAGAGAGTTGATGTGTAGCAGTATTTTTTGAAATTTGTATAAGATAAATTTGAAAAGTTACATCTGACCCCCGACTTCTGACCCCTGACCTCTGACCCCTGACTAGCAAATGTTTGCCCTCACTCAAAACACTGCGCGACAGCGAGAAATCCTAGAAGTAGTATTTCGTAACGGCTGGGATTATATGCGAGGACTCCTCACGGGGAGTAAAGACGATCTCCCCCAGCTACCTCCTCCTACTGTGCTGCGTAATATTCTCATCGAACTGGGTCCTGTATATGTTAAGTTAGGCCAACTTCTCTCTACTCGCCCCGATCTCCTACCAGGAGAATATGTCGAAACTCTTACCGACTTGCAAGCTAACGTACCGCCAGTACCTTGGAGTGAAATAGAAGGTTTACTCGAACAAGAACTCAAACAATCTGTCAAGGAAACTTTTACTAAGATCGAGCCTAACGCGATCGCCGCAGGTTCGATCGGTCAAGTTCACCGCGCTACCTTCAAAAATGGTCAGGAAGTAGCCCTCAAGGTACAGCGTCCTGGTATTGAGTCAGTAGTAGCCCAAGATATATCCATAATTAAAGGTTTGGCAGAATTAGTTGCTCTGACTGAAGTTGGTAAGGACTTCGACATTGTAGCCATAGCTGAAGAGTTTACTAATGCCCTGGAAGCAGAACTAGATTTTACCCAAGAAGCCCAATATACAGACCAATTACGTAGCAACTTATCCACAAGTCGCTGGTTTGACCCCAAAAAGTTAGTCATACCACAAGTTTATTGGGAAGTGACCACCTCAAAAATATTAGTATTGGAATGGCTTAGGGGCGTTCCTCTGCTAACTTCCCAATTAGCTGCTACAAGATCAGATCGAGAGAGCGAGCCTCAGCGAAGAGCAATTACTATTTTATTTTTTCGGGTTTTCTTCCAACAAATTTATATCGATGGTTTTTTCCACGCCGACCCCCATCCAGGTAATATCTTCTATCTCGAAGACGGTCGCGTAGCGCTGTTAGACTGCGGCATGATCGGGCGTTTAGACCCGCGCACCCAACAGATTTTGACCGAGATGCTGCTGGCGATCGTCGATATAGATGCTCAAAGATGCTCTCAGTTAACCTTGGAACTAGCCGAGGCAGGTCAGCCAGTCAGTTTAGATCTGCTCAGTAATGATTACGATCGCATGCTGCGTAAATATTACAATCTCAGCTTGTCCCAAATCAACTTTAGCGAGGTATTTTACGAAATTTTGGCAGTCTCGCGGAAAAACAGAATCCGCTTGCCCAGTAATATGGGTTTGTATGCCAAAACCCTAGCTAATATGGAAGGGGTTGCTCGCGGTTTTGACCCAGACATCGATCTGTTCAGCGAAATTAGACCATTGATGGCGGATCTGTTTCGTCGTCAACTGTTGGGAGATAGTCCGGTAGAAACTTTTTTGAGGACTGCTCTAGATTTTAAGAGTCTCTCTTTGCGATCGCCTCGTCAAGTAGAGTTACTTTTAGACCGAGTGACTTCTGAAACCTTAAAGTGGAATCTGACCATTCGAGACCTAGAACCTTTGCGCCGCAGTCTAGACGATTCAGCTAATCGACTCTCTTTTAGTATCTTAGTTGGTTCCTTAATTATGGGAGCAGCAATTATTTCTGTAGGTTCCCAAACTTCCCAACTATCTCTGATTAGTAATGTGCTGTTTGCTGCTGCTAGTTTTTTGGGTCTGTGGCTGATTATTAGTATTCTGCGATCGGGACGACTTAAGTAATCTGTTATCCCCACACCCCCACACTCCCCCTGACCTCTGACTTCTGACTTCTAACCTCTAATCCTCATCATCTTCATCAGAATAATCTAAAATGTCTCGCAGGACGTTTCCACCAAACTCATTGCGTTTTTCAATCTCACTGACTTGTGTGGCAATTTGTTTAGCTGTTTCCATCTCCCCCAACCTTGCGCGAATTAGTCCTGACGCTGCATAAGCATTAATGTAAAGCCGAATATTGGGATCATCCTGGCGATCGTTCAAGATCGATTTTAATTGAGACCAATCTTCTGGTAGCGATTCTATCCGTTTCACCATTTCCAGTACTTTTGCCGCCACTTTCAACGCCAAAGGATTGTTGTGAGTGTAAAAGAAATAGCGATAGGCAGATACTAATACATCAGGATGTTCGTCAGCAATGGCAAGTGCTTGATTCATATAACCATCCGCTATATCTGGATTATCCCAATTAACAGATGCCAGCGCCAGCAATTGTTTGACGTCTTCAGGAACGGTATCCCCGGATAAGCCATCAGCATTAGGTAGTTGCTGAGTTTGAGTTTGATTGTGTGGAGCAGAAAAAGGCATTACTTTTAATAATAATTTACTTCATTTTCATTGAAGGTCAGGGGTCAGGGGAAGTGTGGGAAGTGTGGGGAGTGTGGGGAGAAACAAACAGTTAACTTCTCATTTGGGTTTTATATTTATTTATGCCCACCTACTTAAGCAAAAACTAACTGTAACATCTCGGCACTAAATTCAGGATTTTTAACTGATAATTTTTACTGGTTCGATCGGGTCGGCTATGTCAAAACCGAAAATACGGGAATAAAAGTAAAATTCTCCATCTAATGCTCTTTTAATATTCTCAGCGCGGCGGAAACCGTGTTGTTCTCCTGGAAAGGGGACGTATGCTACTGGTAATCCTTTAGCTTTCAGCGCCTCGACCATTATTTCTGCTTGATTGGGTGGAACAACTCGATCTTCTAGTCCCTGAAAGAAGATTATCGGACTGGAGAGGCGATCGGTAAAGTGAATAGGCGATCGCTGTTCGTAAACTGCTTTCTCTTCTGGATATTTTCCCACCAGGCGATCGAGATAGCGAGACTCAAATTTATGAGTATCTTTTGCTAATACCTCTAAGTCACTAACCCCGTAATAACTAGCACCTCCTTTAAAGGTATCGTGAAAAGTAAGAGCTGCTAATGTAGTATAACCGCCAGCGCTTCCGCCAGAAATAGCTAATCGGTTTCCGTCTACTTTTCCTTGTTCGACTAAATATTTAGCAGCATTTACGCAGTCGTCAACATCGACAATTCCCCAGTTTTTATCTAGTCGCTGGCGATATTTCCTTCCATAACCCGTACTACCGCCATAGTTGACATCTAGATAAGCAAAGCCGCGACTCGTCCAATATTGAACTCTGAGGCTAAAGGTAGCAGAAGCCGCCGCAGTTGGTCCGCCGTGACTTTTGACTAGCAGGGGAGGTAATTCTCCGGTTGGTGCAGTGTAATCTTTGTTGGCGGGAGGATAATACCAGGCGTAGGCGGTTAGTCCATTTTCTGTGGGAAAGGCGATCGCTTGGGGGATAGATAGATATCCGGAATCAATTTCTATCTCACTCGATCGTTTAAGTATTTTAGTTTCTCTGGTGTCTAAATCTAGTTGCACTATAGCAGTAGCTAGATCTGGCGAACCTGCAACAAATACAGCATTATTTCCTTTTACCTTCAGGGAAGAGATGTTGGTGTAGGGAAGGTCAATTGGTTGTAGTTGTCTAGTTTGGGTATCTAGACTCGCCAGATACCAGCGACCAGATGAAGTGTAACTACAAATTATTTGAGAGGAGGAAACAAAGTCGTAGTTCGAGAGTCCAAATACCCAATGAGGATAAGCAAACTCTGCTTCCATTTGATATAAGGGTTCGATCGTTCCTGTGGAATTGCGTCGATATAGATTCCACCAACCAGTGCGATCGCTAGAAAAATACAATATCCCATCTGGTGACCATTTTGGTTCGCAAATAGACTCCTCTGTCCCACCAGCAATACATTCTGCTTCGCCTAGAGAACCGTCAGCATTAATCTTTGTTACCCACAATTGAGTACTATCCCAAGGCATATTAGGATGATTCCAACTAATAAATGCTAGTTGAGAACCGTCGGGACTGAGGCGAGGAGAGGAATAAAAATCACTCCCTGAAACTAATACTCGAACTTGACCGGAGTTGAGATCGATGCTGACTATAGTATTTTCTGGTTCTGTTGCGCTGTTAGTATGGTCTTCGCAGATGGCGATTAAACGATTTCTCTGGCGATCCAGAATAGCATCAGCATAGCGCTTGTTAACCTCTGGAGTCAGCGATCGCGCTTCCTTATCCGGTGTTTGTTGGTAGATGCGTCGATCGGAAAAGTTAGAAAAATAAACGGTCCCCTCAACAACTGTATAGGCACCGCCACCGTATTCGTGGACGCGGGTACGGACATTATAGGGTGCAGGAGTAAGATCGGTTACTCCACCATCTGGCGTGCGTCTGACTAGAACATTTCTTCCCTCCTCGAATGGTCTTCCTTCTAGCCAATATATATTTTCTCCGTCTAGAGTAACTTCTCCAAGTTTAATTGTTTTCGATACTATTAATTCTGAAGTAATAGGCGATTTCCAGGAACCAAATGGCGCTGTTTGTGGTTTGTTCATAAATCTCTCGATTTGATATAGGAGTATATCAAGAAAGAATGTGTAGTATTATTTTTATACCATTCAGTAAATTTACCAGCTTTTTAATGAAGATTTACGATGTTGTTATAGTAGGTGCTGGTCCCGTAGGATTAGCCACTGCGATCGGATTGTATAAACGCGGTATTACTAATATTCTTGTTATCGATCGCACTCGTGCTTTTCGGAAGGTCGGTCAAGGTCTAGATCTTTTGCCCAATGGCTTGAAAGCTCTCAAATACATAGATTTTGAGAGTTACGAAGCAGTGTTACAAGCAGGATTAAATTTTAGGGAAAAAAATGATAATAATGGAAAACAAACCGAATGGGTAACCCGAAACTTAAAAGGAGAAAAATGTCAATCGTTTGCTCTTCAGTACGATGATTGGTTCAAAATTTATGGAGAAGGTCGAAAATCAATTACTTGGTACGATTTACAAACCACTTTGAGAAATCAATTACCATCAGATTTAGTTGTAGCTAATCGTCGTTGTGTTAATATTTCCGAAGAGGACGATTATGTACAAATTGATTGTCTTTGTAATGCCAAAATAGAGGCAAATCCCTTCGCTCATTGGCAAGAAAGTAATACAAAATATGACAATAACATTCCAGAAGAAATAACAAGATCTCTACAGGCAAAACTTGTTATTGCAGCCGATGGAATAAATTCTATAATACGCCAAATTCTTTATAAAGATAGTACTTATTCTACTTTGACCAAACCAGAATATTCTGGATACCTAGCCATAGGATGTAGTGGAATAGAAATACCAGAAAATATTGCAGAAGCTCTAGAAAAAAAATTTTTGCAAGGGAACCCAGTTGTCAGTATTTCTAATAATCAGATATCTAAAGATTATCAGAGTGACGAGCGCTCCAGAATCATTTTATTTCATCGTGAGAACACTTTTAGTTATTTAGTTCATCTTGCCTTACCCTGGCAAGAGTTAAAAGAAATATCGGGACAAGCTTTAATCAATCTGACGCTAGAACAATTAGAAAAAGAAAATTTTCCCTTCTGTCTGAAACAATTAGTCAGCAACTCTACTGCTGATTCTATGATTAAACGCCCTTATTACATTCATCGCGCTACTATTTCCGATTCTATTTCTTTTCCTAGCACTGCTCAAATTAATACTAAAAATACTACTGAGGCGATCACTCCGACCTGGAATAAAGGTAGAGTAGTATTAGTTGGTGATGCTGCTCACGGAATGCCTCCTTTTGCTGCTCAAGGTGCTAATCAAGGATTAGAAGATGCCGCAACTATATCTACTTTAATTGCTCATTTAGCTAAAAATAATAATTGGGATAATACCGAAGCTATTACTCAAGCTTTTTTGAAATACGAGAAACTACGCCGTCCAATGATGGTTAACGTCCAACAAGTAACATTAAAATCTTTTAATTTTTTCTCAGATGAAGAAAGAGAAAAATATAATCGAGAAGTCTATAGTCGTAATTTAGAAGAAACCATGTTTTCTTTAGTTTAATCATTGAAAAAATACTAAGTATTAATAATGTCCCCAGAAATTTGGACACAACCTGAGATTGTTAATTGGAGTCAATTGCTACTCGATAGCTACAATAAGCTACTAGGACATCAATTGATTGAAAGAAGGGGTGATGTTCAACAACAAGCACAAGCACTTTTCTTAGCTCCATTTATAGTCGCTTCTCACAACACAGAAAAAGATCCTATACTCAATTATGGCAATCAAATAGCTCTAGACCTCTGGGATATGAACTGGGAAGAGTTTACCCAGACTCCCTCGCGCCTAACTGCGGAACCTGTAAGTAGAGAAGAACGCCAACAGATGCTAGCACAGGCGACTAAACAAGGATTTATCGATAATTATCGTGGGGTGCGAATTTCTAGTAAGGGGAAGCGTTTCTTAATTGAAAAAGCAATAGTCTGGAACATATTTGATAAAAAGGAGTGTTTCTGCGGTCAAGCGGCTAGTTTCTCTGACTGGTCATTTTTAAATTAATTTGTGCATGCTTATAACTTTAGAGAAGAGCGATCGCTACCATATTTAAACTAAATGAGTCAGAAAAAAAAAGCAGTTACTAAACCAGATTTAGGTTGGTCTTTAGAGGAGAGAGACCCTAAATTTATTGCCTCAATAATGCCCTATTTGGAATGGTTTTACCGCTACTATTTTCGGGTGGAAACCGATGGCTGGCATCACATACCCGTCGAAGAAAAAGTATTCCTAGTCGGCTCTCACAATGGAGGACTTGCGGCTCCCGATATGGTAGTGATGATGTACGATTGGTTTTGCCGTTTTGGTCCGCAGCGTCCAGCATATGGTTTGATGCATCCTAGCG
>JBFRWL010000007.1:0-4196 GCA_051439565.1 Prochloraceae cyanobacterium | reverse complement strand
TCATGGGGGAAACCCCCGCCGCGAGAGTGGAATAAGCTGGGGAAACCCCAGCATTTCCTCTCGCAAAGACCGCAATGCTTCACCAACGGACTGGCTCGGGAACGCGCGAGTCGTGACATATTGGTGTCATATTTATTTCCCATAATATAAGTGTAGGTAATCTTCCAATTAAATATAATTTAAGGAGGAAAACAAATGTCTAATAATAATAGTGATAGTGTAGCTTTATTTGCAGAATCTGGCGATCTTTTCCAAGATTTATCTCCTAGCGAAGAATCGATGGTCACCGGTGGGAAGCTTAAAAAATGGCAAAGAAGAATTGTCAAGCAATTCCCGAAACCCTTTCGTCCTCTAATACGGGGTTATTTTAGAACTCTTAACCGGTTATTTTAGAACTCTTAACCGTTTACTTAACCCTTGAATTTTTGTTTAAGGTGAATATTTATTATAGAATATTCACGAAGTCAGAGGAAGCCAAGGGGCTGATTCCGTCGTCGTACGGCGGAACTCGTACGCCCCGTCCGTCGTTGGACGGCGGGTTCTCTCTGACCGCAACAGGATAGGAAGAGGTCAGTTTCTCCCTAACCGAGAAGTCCATTTTATTACAGAAGGGTTTTTAGTGTCGCAATGCCGATGTTAAAAACCCTAAAAAATAAATAAAATTATGACCAATGAAATATCATCATGTCTTACAGTACAGCGAAGAAGACTGCGGGGCTGCTTGTTTAGCCGCTATTGCCAAGCATTACGGGCGTAACTTTTCCCTCAATCATATCCGTGAAGTAGTAGGGACAGGTCAATTAGGCACGACTTTACTAGGTTTACGGCGGGGTACAGAAGCAATGGGTTTTAATGCCCGTTCTGGTCAAGCTTCCAAGGAATTACTCCAGCAACTGGATAAAGTACCATTACCAGCGATTATTCATTGGCAGGGTTATCATTGGGTAGTTTTTTACGGGAAAAAGGGTCGAAAGTATGTCATTGCCGATCCTGCTGTAGGTATTCGCTATCTTTCCCTTGAGGAGTTGAGTGAGGGTTGGGCAAATGGGATCATGCTCTTGCTCAAACCCAATGCTGAGAGATTTTTCGCGCAAACTGACGATCAATCGCAAGTTAGGGGCTTTTTGCGTTTTCTCAAGCGGGTTGCACCGTATCGTAGCTGGATTATTCAAGCTACTTGTTATGCTTTGATTGTGGGGTTATTAGCCTTAGCTGCTCCGTTTTTAATTCAGATTCTGACTGATGAGGTGTTAGTCAGGGGAGATATCAGTTTGTTAGCCGCAGTGGCAATTGCAGTTATGGTCATGAAATTCATCGAGACGATACTGCAAACTGTACAGGAGAATTTAGTTGCCCATGTCAGCGAACGTCTAGAATTAAGCTTAGTTTTAGATTTTGGTCGTCAGATTTTACATTTGCCCTTAACTTACTACGAAACCCGTCGCAGTGGGGAAATCGTCAGCCGACTCGAAGATATTCAAACGATTAAAGAATTAATTTCTGAGCTAGTGGTTAGCTTACCTAGTCAGGTATTTATTGCTTTATTTTCCCTAGGCTTAATGCTCTTTTATAGCGCGAAACTAACTTTGATTGCGATCGCAATTGGAGTAATGATGACCCTCTCTACCTTTTTCTTCTTACCCACTTTGCAACAAAAAATTCGCCAACTACTAGTCTTAGATGCAGAAAATCAAGGGGTTTTAGTCGAGAGTTTTAAAGGCGCATTAGCCCTCAAAACCACTTCTGCCGAACCACAATTTTGGGATGAATTACAAAACCGCTTTGGACGCTTAGCTAATCACAGTTTAACCACTATTCGCATCAGCATTTTTAACCGTCGTTTTTCTGACTTAATTTCTGATCTTGGCAGTATATCTTTACTCTGGCTGGGTAGCCTCCTCGTAATCGGAACAAAAATGAGTATCGGGCAATTATTGGCGTTTTACACCCTCAGCAATAATTTTTGGAGTTTAATTAACTTTTCGATTGAGTTTGTCGATGATGTCGCCCGTGCTAAAACCGCTACTCAACGCTTCACCGAAGTAATTGATGCTACTCCTGAAACCCCAAATCATGATAAAAAGCCTTTTGTCACGATTCCTGATCATGCGGATATTATTTGTCACCAAGTTCACTTTTGTTACCCTGGCAGAGTTGAATTGTTAGAAGATTTTTCCCTCACGATACCTGGAGGTCGAGTGATTGCTCTAATTGTAACATCTGGTTGTGGTAAAACCAGTTTAGCTAAAATTATTGCGGGTTTATATCCTCTTCAGTCGGGTAATATTCGCCTGGGAGACTATAATTTATCAGATTTATCCTTAGCCTCCCTGCGCCGACAAGTAATTTTAATTCCTCAAGAGGCTCATTTTTGGAGTCGTTCAATTGTCGAAAACTTCCGTTTGGGTACGCCCCATCTTCCTTTTGAATCGATTGTTCAAGCCTGTAGAATTTCGGGAGCCGATGAATTTATTAGTAAATTACCCGATAAATATCAAACCGTTCTCGGGGAATTCGGTTCTAACCTTTCGGGAGGACAAAAACAAAGATTAGCGATCTCCAGAGCTCTGGTTACTAATCCTCCTATTTTAGTTTTAGATGAATCTACATCAGGACTCGATCCCATCAGCGAAGCCCAAGTGTTAAGCAATCTGTTATCCTATCGCCAGGGTAAAACCACGATTTTAATCAGTCATCGTCCCAGTGTAGTCCAATTAGCCGACTGGATTATGATGCTAGAAGATGGCAAGTTAAGCATCGAGGGAACTCCAGAAGATTTACGTCACCAAGCAGGGAAACATTTAACTTTTCTACCGAGCCTCCAGGCATTAGGCGTGAGATAGAACTCGCTGAAAAATTTTCTAATGAGATCAGGGAATAGATAAGAGTTTTGAAGTTGGGGTAAGCAAAGATGAAAACCGTCAAAGAAAAGTTAAAAACTCTCTTAGAACAAGATCCCAATTTATTTGATGAGATCTCCATTGATGAATTGGCAAAGGTGCTCGATTTAGTTCATCAAGGCAATTCTCAAATTGCTCCGAGATACGGTAAGGCTGAAAACAATGGTTCCCAGAAGAAGGAATCTTCTTCCTTAAACGAAACCAAAAAATCTGATTTCCCAGTTAAAATGGCTCAAGAAACAGTGAACAATGGAAAAAAGCCGGTTAATTCCCCGCAAGATAATTTGACCTTCGCTCAACAGTATGATTCTGAGGCATCAAATCTGGTAGCTAACGGTTCTACTGCGATCGCCAAAGTTAATCGCCAACTTACTCAAGAAACTCTGGTTCCCATTGAGCCGAACGAACTATTACCATCAGTGAGTATTTGGACAATTCTTGGTGGCTTGATTACCGCTAGTGCGATCGCTATTGCTGTGATCATGGCAACAGTTATTCAATATAAAGTTGTCGTCAAGGGAAATGCGGTAGTTCGTCCAGCAGGAGAATTAAGACTGGTACAAGCTTCTACAGAAGGCGCAGTTAGCGGTATTTTTACGACAATTAATCAGCCTGTCAATAAAGGAGATCTTATTGCGACTCTCGATAGTTCTCAGTTGCAAAACCAAAAAATCCAAATGCAAACTAATATTCAACAAGCACAACTCCAACTAACTCTGATTGAGGCGCAAATTAATGCCCTAGAAAGTCAAATTCAAGCAGAAACTGATAAGATTGAGCGTGCTGTTGCTGCGGCTCAAGCTGAATTAGAACGCCATCAGCGAGAATATCAAGATAGGTTGGTTACCACTGTTGCTGATGTCGAAGAAGCCGAGGCTAATTTCAGGCAAACTGAAGAAGAATTGCAAGAAGCCCGAGCACAGTTAAAGTCTGCCCAAGCCAACTTAAAATCAATTACAGCTGCTTTAAATGCAGCTCGCTCAAAAAGAAATCGATATCAACCCATCGCCGGATTAGGAGCTTTATCTCAGGATCAATTGGAAGAAGCACAATTAAATGTCCAACAGCAAGAACAAGTAGCTGCCTCACAAAGAGCAACTATTGAAGCACAACAGCAAATAATTGAAAGATTACAACAAGCAGTGATTGGGGCGGCGGCTAGGTTAAAAAGAGTTCAAACAGCTCTCGATCCCAGTAATGCTGCTGTAGAAATGGCTTTAGAAAACATTGCTCACCAACAAGCTACAGGCAAAGCAACTTTAGCGACTTTAAATAAGGAAAGACAAGCTTTAATTC
>JBFRWL010000006.1:0-3393 GCA_051439565.1 Prochloraceae cyanobacterium | reverse complement strand
CGCGGCTGGTCTCGTGGGCTCGGATATTTGTATAAGAGACAGGCCATATCTTATGCTCTCAAACAAATGAAAATTACGAGAAAAAAAAACAGCTTCGTTATAGAGAAAGAAACAGACAAGAAAGAATACAATACTATAGAACTCTCAGAAAATTAATCAAAATATACGGAGGAAAAAGTCTTGTATTTATTGATGAATCAGGATTTGAAGGAATCGTAACTAAGATTTATGCCTGGTCAAAAAGAGGTCAAAAAATATATGGTGAGCGACAAGGGAAACGAGGAGTAAGAGAAAACGAGCGTAGCAGGAAGAAGGAAAGGAAAAAAAGACCTAATTGCACCAATGTTATTTACAGGGAGCTTGAATGCAGAAGCCTTTGAAGGATGGTTAGAGCAATATTTATTACCATCACTCTCTCGCTCATCAGTATTAATCATGGATAATGCACCAATTCATCGTAAAAGAGTGATTCAACAACTGGTTCAACAAGCATCTCATCAAGTAGTTTTTTTACCCAAATACTCTCCAGATTTGAATGATATCGAGAATGATTTTAGTGCTTTAAAGAGAGCTAGAATGTATGCTTCTTCTGACAGTACTCTTGATGAGATTATTCGCAATTATTGTGTGGTTTAATGTCTCATTTTTATTTGAAATGACTATAAGTTTTTCTGTTAAAAACTATGCTTTAATATCAGCTTTGACAATAGGAAAGTCAATAATTAAGAATTATAGCCGATTATATTAACTGACTTAATTGTAATGGTTTTACGCGAGATCAGTTTCCTAAGAGCAGCCCACGGACGGCGCTTGCCATCCGTAATGAATGAAAGAAACACACAAAATTAAAAAGAGCGATTTTACAAGGGTTTCGGCTCGTGTTTCTTGAAAGAGTGTTGTCAACTAATGTAAAGCCCACTGAATTGCCTACCTACTAAGGATTCCGAGATGTTGCAAGCCGAGCTACTCAGGGAATCTGCCTTACTACTGAAATCCCTTCTGTACAACCGTTTCGGGAATTGTAACAATTATTTATAAACACTCTCTAAAGTGACAAAAGAACGCTTCAGTTCCCTACCTATATTTTTGGTTGGGTTGCCCGTTGAGCTAAAACTATCCCCCCAGTAGCCACCAAAGCCAGTGCTGGCGGGATTAAAGGAACCCACCCTGCCCGTAGAAAAATGCCGAAGCAGATCGCCAACAAGATTCCTAGTGCTGTACTTCCAGCGATTATTAGGTTTCGGGGACGCAGCGAACAGCAAGCGATCGTTCCTCCTGCTAGCGACCATACCCAGACCCACAGGGTTTCGCTCCCTGGCGACCACACCCACAGCAGCGATCGATTATCGAGAACAGCACTGAGGATCTGACTCACCATATGGGCTTGGACGAACACTCCCGAGATTTTCTCTCCATTTTCGTTTCCATAGGGTGTTCCCCAATAATCAGCACTATGTGGATCGGTAACGCCAATTAGCACGATTTTATCCTTCACTGAGTTTGGGGCAACCTGATCGTTGAGAATGTCTCGCAGAGTAACTTGGTGAGCAATACTCTCGGGAGAGCGCACAGAGCGGTAATTGAGCAGTATTTGATGCCCCTTAGCATCTATCCCTTGGTAGCCACCGGTGTGAGATGTGATGGTTTTCAAGATAACATGAGCAACTTGCCAATACCCTTCTGGAGTAACTTGTATAGTAAAGTCTTTGTCTTTAGCATTCAGATAATCCAAAGCCAGCAGGATGCTAAGGGAACACTGCGCTTGACAGCGGGATGCAGGAGGCGGGGCTAGAGATAACAATTGACGACGGATAATCCCTTTGTCTCCTACCGTATCGCTAAAAGCTATGCTTTCTTTAGGAATCCCCCTAGGAGGGGGAATGCCGTTTGAGTCAACTTCTGGGTCACTCACTTTGCAGACAGCAAAGAAATGCTGGTTCTGCTGGAGCTGAGCGAGTAAATTGGCTTGGTCGAATTCGTAATCGTGATAGATATCCAAACCAATGGTTTGCGCCTGATACTGCTCCAATTTTTCCAAGAGTAGGGCAAGTGCCTGATCGGATAGTGACCAATGCATCTTCATTCCCTGATCTTTCTGATACTGAATATCCTTCTCATCAATAGTAACTACCAGCAGTCGCGGGTCTCGTCCTTCTTCAACAACTGAAGACCACAGCCTCATTAGTTGGTCAAATGCCCACAGTTCCATTGGCTGGAGTCCCCCCAAATATCGCACCACCATCAGCAAGATTGTTACAGCCAAGCTCCTGCTGAGTAACCCCCAGAGGCGGCGCTTGCTACCTAAGACTGGGAAAATCCTGTCTGTAATAGGTTCTTGGGGCTCGGCCTTTTCAGAGGCTTCTGGGCTTTTCTTGTCTGAATAGGCTTCTTCTGAAGACTTTAGCTTTTGTAACTCGTCTTCTAACTTTTGAATTTCTCGTTCTAATTGCTCGATTTTTTCGTAAAGAGAAACTTTATCAACATCACTTAATGTTTCGCCCAATTGATTGTAGGCTGCTTCATATTGCTTATATAATTGGTCTAAATAATCTTGTTTAATTTTGATGAGTTGATTTTTTCTAGATGGAGTGGGCATGACACATAGCTCCAGTTAGTCGATTAACTTACTAAGTTCGCTTTCTACCTGGACGATTTCTCGTTCTAGACTTTCAATTTGTCCTCTGAGACTGATGCGATCAACCTCACTTAACGTATAATCTAGCTGCTTGTATGCTGCTTCATACTTAGCAGACAAAACTTCCAGGCTTTTTTGTAATGTTTTAACTTTGGCTTGACGGAATGATGGGAGCGTAGCAGGCGTGCTATTAGTTAACTGTGGCACTTGTGGTTCGTCATCTTCACGGGCTTCTGGGCTTTTTTTTACCTCAATTAGGGGCTCTTTCTCGTTATTAGCAATTGAAACTGGCTTCGGGTTCAATTGCAACACAGGAATTAAGTGTTGAGGAATCTTAACTGGTTCATCCTTAGCACTCACCACAGTCATTTTACGAGTCGCCATAGAGTGGGAAATCTCTAGCTGAATCGCAACCTTACCTTCCTCAAATGCTCTTTGAATTACATCTTGATTGTCTGGAATGGCGTAACCCAATCCATCGTAAAATCCCTGAGCAAATGCGATCGCAGCTTGGTCCCCAATCGGCTGATTCATCCCAATCACATAATTAATGTATTTACTAATTGCTTCGGCGGTTTGGGCAGAGTGACAGGCGTTTAGCAGTACACAATTCACGTAATTCGCGTGCAACTGAAAAAGTGATGCCAGCCCATCTGGTGAGACAGACTTGTTGTGCCCTCCCTCATCCTCTAGCAGTAAACTGCCATCTTCCAAGCCGTGTCCGCAGAAATGGACGATTTGGGGTTTTTCTTCGGCGA
>JBFRWL010000005.1:0-10514 GCA_051439565.1 Prochloraceae cyanobacterium | reverse complement strand
ATTCATCTAAGATATGGTAATTATTTTTTTCTAAATTCACAATTCTAAATTTGCCTCACCATATGACTTTGAAGCCTAACCGAGCAGTATTGACCTCTGACCTCTATCAATCTTGCCTGCAAAACCTCCGCTGGTGGTCTAACTTTGGCTCAAGCCAGGAATAGGCAAAATGACTGAGAGAATTTATTTGGGGAACTGCTTTTTGAATTGCCTGCATTTGGACTTCTAGGGGAAGATGATTTCTATAGGATTTACCCCAAACCCCGGCGATGGCTGGAATAACCTTAGTCTGGGGGGACGCCTTATTGATTACCCGTTTGACTTCTTCGACTACGCAGCTAGTATTGCCGCAAACTGCATAGGTCATCGGATGCCATTCCATAGATGCGGGAAATCTGTTCCAAGGTTGTAGGCGAGAATCAAAACCTTTTTTACCCACTAAACGGTTGCCATCGGGAAAAAATACCGCCCCAGTAGCAATGCTTTGCTGCTGAAAAGGACTAGAGGCAAAGCTAAGGAAATCGAGTACGCCTTGAGCTGCGTGGGCAACACTGAGATACCATAAATCTGATTGCCAAATCTGCTGACGAACTGCAGCAGAGGCTTTTGCTTCGGTGAAGGAAGGTTGGCGACCTTGCCACAGGGGAATTTTTTCTTGAGGATAGAGTTTGTCTACAGCGATTATGTCCTTGACAGTTATGTATCCCTGATTGACAAATAGCTCAATTAAAGCTTTTCCTTTCTGATTTTTTGAGCGTTGATATAGGGCTTGTCGCGATGCATCCCCGTAGATCCACAAGTCTTTAACTCGGCTAGCTACAGATTGACTTCCCCTGCCTTGAGGATAACGAATGTAATCGAATAAAACGCCCTTTGGTCTCCGTTTAAGTACTGCTTGAACCAGTTGATAGTAGTCGATTTGAGCTTGCCGATTGTAAGGATCGACAAAGGCTTTAGAACCGTCATCGACAACAGCAATACTGTTTTGTCCTTTACCGTTGCGGGCTAAAACTCCTTTTCGCTCTGGCAGTTGGGCATAAGTATAGCCAAAATTGAGAGTATAAAGCGAGGCATAGACTTGTAAACCCCTTTCGCCGCCTTTTTTAATTGTTTGTGCCAGCAAATCTGTTTTTTCTGCTCCGGGCGATCGCGCTACAGTTATCCAAGGGGTGGGATTATCTGCCGGAGGTAAAAGTACTTGACTGTCGAAAAAGACTTCCAAGTAAATTTTGTTGTATCCCAGGTTAACAATGCGATCGAGAACACCATCAATACTTCCAGGACGAACGTCACAAGGATATAGACGCAACCAAATAGCCTGATTTTGGGGCCAAGTTCGAGCGCGACACTGGCGTAAGATCTCTGCATGTTGTTGGAGTGTGGCTCTATACTGTTTTTGGGCATCTTGATCGCCTGCTAAAGCCGATCGGAGAAGTTCTTCTTTCCTGGCGATTGCTTCTGGAGTAAACCGACAGTAATCTGTTACTGCTAGTATTGGCTTGTTCCAACCCTGCTGAATCAATAAACTGCCACTCGTCAACAATGCTGCTATCAGAGTTTTCAACAAACGCTGTCTTAGCAATGCGGCAAGCACAAACCCTTCTCCTAGTTAATTATTCTAGAAATTTAGCAAAAAAAGGTTTGAAGAATCAAACCTTCATCTGAATTAATTATAGTTGCCTCGAATCATGCACCTCGTTTAAGTGCCAGTTCAACTTGCTTAAATTCTTGTTTTAGACGTTTCTTTAACTTTTCTGGCAGGGGACGATTGCCATAACTACTGTAAAATCCTGCTAAAGAGTTTAATGCTGTCTGCATGGTTGTAAAGGAACGCAGTCCCGAAGCCTTTCCTTCTCGACGATAGCGAGAAACATAATCGTTAATTTGCTGGCGCGCTAGTTCTTGCACTTCTGACTTATTCGGCGCTTCTGCTGGAAGGTCAATTGCCGCATTCAAGTTTTCCAATACTGTTAGCGTATCTTGGCGATAATCTCCACTTAGTCCTGTGGCACTACTGGGCGCACACCCTACTAAGCCAATGACAACTACTAAAACAAGCGCTAGCCAACGAGATAAGTACTGCTTTATAGGCATAATGTTAGATTTATTACCGCACAAATTTTATATTTTCAATTATCCTAGCAGGAATTCAGACCCACTTTTCAGGGAAGTACTGTCAAATTAATTGCATTTTCCTGCGTAAATTTTGAATTTTGAATGGGTTTATTTTGAATTCGGAGCGCAGCGACGTAACTACAATCCTTCGAGTATCTCTAACAATTTGTCACTACCAGCGTTGGGAGAGAGAAACGAGAATAAATGCGTATATCGAAGTTTGCCCTCTCGATCGAGGATAAACTGTGCTGGTAGGGGCGCACCTAAAGCTTGACCGACTTCGTAGGCTTGAAAAATTTTGCAGCTAGGATCGCTCAGTAAAGGCATCTTTAGCCCTAGATCTTGGACTACTTGCTGAGTCTGTTGAGGGTCAGTACTGGTAATCATTAATAGTTGAGCGCCTGTTCCTGTTAACCTCTCGTAATTTTCGTTGAGTTCTTTGATGTGAGGGTAGCAAAGAGGACAATAAAGCTTTTCGGTGAAGATACGAGTAAAGGCAAGGATTACAGGTTGCTTGTCTCGATAATCCGATAGTCTTACCGTAGTATCATTAGTTATATCTGGTAATTCAAAATCTAGCGGGGTCAGACCCAATTCCAGAGTACTTATTGCTGGAATTGGGAAAAAGTTTTCCCAGAAGCGCTTTTTTACGAAGAAGCTGAAGTCGGTAAAAGTTAGCATCATCGATAATAGTAGGAATTACGCAATCAAAGGACGAATTAATTTTAGACGATAGGGGACAGGGAACAGGGAAATGGAAACAGGGGATTACAGCCGTTTTTTAGTTTTGGGTGCGTAACTCCTACAAGGAAGAAAGTAGGATATCAACTCTCCGCTGCTCCCTGTCTCTTGTCCCCTACCCCCCGCGACACATGTAAAACCTGTCTTTAGCAAGCAGGAAAGCTTTCCAGACTCTAGTCTACGGCAGCAAAGTAAACCTTAGATTTAACTGGGTCGGGAATCATAGTCTTCTCTCCTTCTTCCCAACCTGCGGGACAAACTTCATCTGGGTGAGTCTGTACGTATTGAATCGCTTTTAGGGTACGCAGGGTTTCGTCAACGCTACGACCGAAGGAGAGGTTGTTGATAGTCGAATGCTGAATCACGCCCTCTTTATCGATGATGAATAGCCCGCGCAAAGCAACACCTGCATCTGGATCGAGAACATTATAAGCAGTGCTGATTTCTTTTTTGATATCGGAGACAAGGGGATAAGCTATATCGCCTATACCACCTTCTTTGCGATCGGTTTGAATCCAGGCGAGATGTGAGAATTCACTGTCTACAGACACGCCCAGAACTTCCGTGTTGAGTTTGCTGAATTCTTCGTAGCGATCGCTAAAAGCCACGATCTCTGTAGGGCAAACAAAAGTAAAGTCAAGAGGATAGAAAAATAAGACGACATATTGGCCGCGATAGTCAGACAGTTTAATGGTCTTAAATTCCTGATCGGCTACAGCAGTAGCTGTAAAGTCAGGAGCCTGTTGACCTACTCGCAAGCACCCTTCTGCTGGATTAGTCATGCAGTTACTCTCCTTAAATTAGCAGTATTAGGCAAAACAAACCCTAATATATATATCACGCTCTTAGCTCGATCGCGGGTTTTTAAGTAAGTAAAGTTGACAACAACTGTACTATCCTAGTAACCGCCTTCACTAACTCTATATGAATATATCATAATCATAACGATTTTGAGTAACCCCAATCGAAATGCCAAAAAAATCAAAACCCACCCTCTGAATTAAATTAAGGTGGGTTTAGCGAAAATTACCAATCAAGGAAGTGGAATTCAATTAGGATGCCATGATTGATTCCTGCGGCTTAGCAAAAATCATTCGCCCTGCTGAAGTTTGCAAAGCAGAAGTTACCACTACCCTTAATTCTCCACCTACATAGTTACGTCCTTCTTCAACAACCACCATCGTCCCGTCTTGGAGATAGCCAATTCCTTGAGCAGGTTCTTTCCCCTGTTTGAGAATTTTTAGCTCTAAGCTATCACCAGGTAGATAAATTGGACGAATTGCTTGAGCTAAATCGTTAACATTGAGAATCATTACCTTCTGTAAATTAGCTACCTTACTTAAGTTGTAGTCATTAGTTAGAAGAGTAGCGTTAATTTCCAGAGCTAGATGTACTAACTTCGCATCGACCGTAGCAATATCATCATAGTCAGCAGGGTGAATGACAATTTGTTCTGGAAATGCTTCTTGCATTTGTTTGAGGATATCTAGTCCTCTACGTCCTCGGACTCTTTTCTGGTCATTAGTCGAGTCAGCTAACTGTTGCAATTCCTGCAAGACAAATTGGGGAACTAGAATTTGTCCCTCTATAAAACCAGTGTTTAGCAGTTCTTCAATCCGACCGTCAATGATGCAGCTTGTATCTATAATCTTAGTGGATGCAGGTTGGAGAGTACCTTCTGCCACTAACATTGTTTCGATACTGTTGGGGTTAATTAGTCGTAAAAAAGTGCGACCGTGACTATCCGCGAGGCTAATCCCCAAATAGCTAAACATCACGCTACCCAAAATTGCCATCATCGGCTTAATAAAGCCCAACTCCTTGGGAATGGGTAGTAAGGAAATTGGTGCTAAAATCAGGTTGGCTATTAGTAGTCCAATAACTAAACCAATAGCTCGCGTCAAAATAATCTCAATTGGTGTATTGCGAACTTGAGTTTCTAGGCGACGATAAGTAGTTTGAACAACTAAGCCAATTGCCAAACCGATAATGGCGGCAAAACCAGCACTCACGAAACGCAAAGCATCAACATTAGACACTTGCTCTAGGACCGGGACAGGAAGAAGTTTCACACTTTCGAAACCGATCCCGGCTGCTGCTACGGTTAATAGAGTAATTATGATGGCATCTATCATTGTTCTAATCCGATCGCATTTATTGATAGTTAATCGGTAAAGCGTAACAAAGAAGTAGCGCAAGGTTAGTCATAGTAGTTAATTGACTTCTTGAGCTAGATTATATATATATGATTCACTCACTAACTGCCCGATTGCTAATTTTTAGGTACTAAAACAGCAAATGTTCCTAAAAGTATAACTCTGACAGGTGCTTTAAGAGTTTCCTCAGTCAATCAACCAATTAGTTCTTGGCTTCTATTATATCTTTGAGTTTCTTTATCTGGTTTTATACTAATGTAAACTAGTAAATCCATCTTGGTTACAGCAAAATAAGCCACATAAGAAGATGATGACATTTGTTTCAGCTTAGGCCAACTTCTAACTTAAATCTTCGTGCTACTAGCCTCTTCTGATTATCTAAAGAAAAGCTTTTAGGTTATTTTTTGTTTGGATTAATAAGTGTTAATCACTTGTTAAGGTTCTATCTGTGAAAAAATCTTCCGAAATAGATGTTCCTCGTTCTGTATATATCCATATTCCTTTTTGCCGCAGGCGATGCTACTACTGCGATTTTCCTGTTTCAGTAGTAGGTGACCGCCTCACCAGTGGTATCTCTGTCTGGATGCAAGAATATGTGGAAGCACTCTGTCAAGAAATTGCCATAACCCCAGTACTAGGAGCACCTCTAGAAACTGTTTTCTTTGGTGGTGGAACTCCTTCTTTGTTACCCCTACAACAGCTAGATTCTATTTTAGAGACAATTGATCAACATTTTGGGATTGTCCCGTCAGCAGAAATTTCTCTGGAGGTGGATCCAGGTACATTTAACTTGGAACAACTTAAAGGCTATCAAAATCTGGGTGTCAATCGCCTCAGTTTGGGAGTGCAAGCATTTGAGGACGAACTGTTGAAGATTTGCGGACGATCGCACTCAGTAGAGGAGATCTGGGTCGCCATCGATCTAATTCGTCAGGTAGATATAGCTAACTTTAGTTTAGACCTCATCTCTGGCTTACCTCATCAAACTTTAGCTAAATGGCAACATTCGCTAAACACAGCGATAACGATCGCGCCTAATCACATCTCCTGCTATGACTTAGTATTGGAACCCGTGACTGCCTTTGGTCGCCAGTATCAGCCAGGAAAAAAACCTCTACCCACAGATGAGTTAACAGCCCAGATGTATAGTCTAGCCCAGCAAACCCTCACCAGTGCAGGATACGATCATTACGAGATTTCTAATTACGCTCGATCGGGATCTCAATGTCGTCACAACCGAGTTTATTGGGAAAATAAACCCTACTATGGTTTTGGCATGGGTGCAGCTAGTTACGTGCAAGGAAAAAGATTTACTCGCCCCCGTAATAGACGAGAATATTATACCTGGGTGCAACAGTTAATCGAGGCAGGTGGCATAATTAATTGTCCTCAAAACACAACTCAAGACACCTTACTAGAGACGCTAATGCTGGGATTGCGTTTGGCGGAAGGGGTGAGTTTATCCCATCTTAGTCAGCAGTTTGGCGAGGAGACTTTAGAACAAATATGGATTTGTTTGCAGCCTTATTACCATCAAGGTTGGGTAGAATTTTTAGCAATAGACCGAAAACCTGTCAATCTGGAAGAGGAAAAGAATTTGCTGCTAGTTGAGCGTTTAAAACTAACCGATCCGGAGGGATTCTTGTTTTCTAATACTGTTCTGGCTGCTTTGTTCGATCAATTGAGCTAGAACTTAAAACTAAATGCAAAATCCAAGCAATAAGAAAATCCAAGCTTATTGACAGGTTTATTGACAATGACCTATCTTGAGCTAGGGTCAATAATACAAACACAGAAGACTGTATGCTATCTAAAATAACGATCGAGTATCTTAATAAGCAAATCAATTTGGAGATGTATTCCTCCAATCTTTATCTACAGATGGGTTCTTGGTGCGCCTATAAAGGACTCGATGGCTGCGCTCAATTCCTGACTCGACATGCTGATGAAGAAATGACGCACATGCGTCGGTTACTCGCCTATGTTAACGAAACTGGCGGACTAGTAGTTTTAGGAACAATTGAAGCACCGCCAATAACTTTTGATTCCCTTACTGACGTGTTTAAAAAAACCTACGAACACGAAAAGTTAGTTACCAGTAAGATCAATGAATTGGTACACTTAGCTCACTCCGAACGAGATTATGCCACGCTTCAATTTCTTCAGTGGTACGTAGCTGAGCAACATCAAGAAGAATTTTTATTTAAGGGTATTCTGGACAAGATCGAGATAATTGGTACCGAAGCACAGGGAATATTTTTCATCGATCGAGAAATTGGACAATTAGCAACTCAAAAAGGTATGGAATCTACCACCATGACAGGTCCAGCCGATGCTGCTGCTAACCCTTCGGTCTAGGAAATTTAAGTCTTATTAAATTAAGAAATTCTTTTCTAGCAAGTAGTCGGACATAAATAAACAACACTATATTAAGAAGTGTAAAGAGGTTCAATCCTTTGTTGTTATCTGTTCCTTCCCGTTCCCTTGTTTCCACAGTTAACTTTACTTTTGTCCGACTACTTAATTAGTGACTTAATTAGTGCTCTATTTAAACATATTGACAACTCTGGGTATAGCAAAGTAAAAAAAATTATTGGAGCGCTACAAATGCGCGATTATACCTCCACCTTACGAGCGTAAGGATTTTAAGAAAAAGTATATTAAACCTGATATATTACAAGATAAAGCTCCAAAGAAGCAGTCAAAAGAGTATATTAAACCTGAGATATTACAGGATAAATATCCAAAGGAACAGTCAAAAGAGCTAAAGGATTTGAGCGAAAAGCTAGATAAAAAACAAAAAAAGAATTTGTTAGATTTGCGCTTATCTTTATGTTTAGCAAAAACATCCTTTCTAGCTTATAAAGATAAAAAATATATTAGTGATATTGTTCTAAAAAGATGGAAAAAAGAGGGTGAAAAGATCGAGGATAATGATTTTAAATATCTCCAAGCTGTTATCAAGCGATGGAAAAATGAAGATAATTCAAGAATAGCAGAAGCACAAATAGAAGATAATAAATCATTTAAATATTTTGATGATAAACAAAAAGGGACACAAGCTTTTGCTTTTCAAGAAGATAACTTCATTGTTTTGTCATTTATAGGAACTGAATCAGAAGAAAAGTTTCGCAATTGGAGAACAAATTTAGATATCGATCCCGTTAAATTTGAGAGTGACGACTGCGATCTTAAAGAACAAGAAAATGACAAAATTAAAGTTCATGACAGATTTCAAAAAGCTTGGATAAGCAATAGGATAAAACAAGAGGTTTTGAAAGCAATTAATAACTGGAAGCAAGAGAACCTAATTGACGAAATTTGGGTGGCGGGTCACAGCTTAGGAGCTGCTTTGGCAACTTTGGCAGCAACAAACTTGCGGGAAAAATATAAAAAAGAAAAAATTGAATTTACACTCTGCACCTTTGGTTCACTCTGCGTAGGTAACGGAAAATTTTTCAAGCACTTTAACAATTTAGGAATAAAAACCTATCGCTATGTCAACAATAACGATGTCGTCACCACAATTCCTAAAAATTTAATATTTAGCCAGCTATTTGGCAAAGGATACAAACACATTGGCGATCGCTCTGACCTGAATCTTTACGTTTACTTGAAGAAGATAATACTGAAGAAGATGATACTTGATACTCCCGAAGAAAATGGAATAGACTGCCATTATTTTCCAGAAATAGCCGGCAAAACGCGCTGGAGAACTTGCCAAGCTTTGATAAAGTTGCCCTGCATTAAGGCAGCAATGCCGCTCAAGGCTTGAATTTCTGGAATGTTAGGGTTGAGAGTCAGAGCAGATTTAAGGGCTTCCTGCGCTTCGCGCGGTCGCCAGTCGTAGAGATAGACAAAAGCCAGGTAAGCGTAAGGGTAGGGATTGTTTGAGTCTAGTTGAATCACTCGTTTAAGAGCAACGATCGCCCCCTCTATATCTTGTTGCAAAACTCTCGACAGTGCGATCGTATAAGCCCAATCGACATTTTTCCCTTGATTACCTTGCCCAAGACGATATGATAAACTTAGGTCAGCTTGTGCTAAATAATCTTGAACTGGTTGGTATTGATTAATACGAGCGGTTTGAGCAAAAATTAGCTCCAAACCTTGTAGCCCTTGAGATAAATTAGGGGCAATAGCTCGAAATTGCGTAACTAGATCTAATTCTGGTGCTGGTGTTGCTACTGCAGTTGGATCGATGGTTAAAGTGACAGGCGGGACAGCGATCGGATAGGTTTCCCCGGTTTTGCGGTTGAGGTAGGTTGCTTGAAGAGTATAATTTCCTGGAATTAGATTAATATCTGGAAGCATTGCCCTCCTTTCAATTACTTGGAAAGAAGAGTTAAGCCGATCGCCACTCAGACGAGCAGAATTCAACGCACCCATACCAATAGCGCGATCGTGTAACCAAAATGAATTCCCAGTTTGTTCTGATTGTTCCTGCTGCTGCCAGGTTAATAAAACTATACCCGATTGCAGTTGCTCCCAAGAACCAGACCATTCATAAGTTACTGGTACGGGTTTCCCTGGTGCTGCTTTTTTCACAACTGTAACTCTTTCTAGCCTTACTTGACTTCCAGGAGAAGAAACTAAGCGTACTTCTACCGATGGTTTAATGCGATGATAGAGTTTTAGAGTGCTGCGATCGGGAAGTTGCCAAGTTTTTTGTAACCTAAAATCCGAACCCTCTTCAACTAACTTAACAATAGCTGCTTGCGCCTTGGGAACTGAACCTCGATGGCCAGTTTTAGTCACAAACCAGTCAAGCGATCGGGAATCTTGTTCTACCTCTTTATCTAGTACTCCTACCTGACGACCAACAACTTGATATTTGTTTGTTTTACCGTAGAAGGAGAAATTATGTTGGTTAATTTCTGCAGTTGAAGGCAATACGCCCAGAGTAGAAGTTAGATAAGGTGAAGTATCGATAATTTCTTCTATTACCTGCGGGTGAGGCCATCGCTGTCCTAAATAAGGATAGTATTGAACGCGGGGACTTAGGATTGCGCTTAAGGTCGCTATTGGGGTCGGAAACAGATTTAATAACATCAACAGCGATGCTAAGCCTACTGTACCCCAACGAATATGTTGTTGCCAGCGACCAGTCCAGGAAAGCAAACCAGCAGCTAATAATAAAGATAGTACGGGTAGTAAGGGCAAAATATAGCGAGCATCTTTATTGATATTTAGTGAAGAAAGAAAATAGCCACCTAGTAAAAAAATTCCCAGCCAGGTTAGTGCAGAAGCTGTGGAGGAGGACAGACCATCTAAGCGAAAATGTCTTTTCCTTATCCAGTAGATTAGAATTCCTACAATTGGCACTAACAATAAAGGCCAGGAAAGTAGATAAGGTAGAATTTTGCCATAGTAAGTCCAGGCATCGAGGGTGTTGAGGGCAGGATCCCCTTCTGCGATCGCCGAATCAATTGTTGCCCGTTTTCCAGAAGTCAGAATTAGTAGCCAAATAGTAAGATACCAGGGACCAAATACCTGTCTCTT
>JBFRWL010000004.1:0-2500 GCA_051439565.1 Prochloraceae cyanobacterium | reverse complement strand
CCCTAGAAGAGCCGCCACCACAAGTAGTTTTTATCTTGGCAACCACCGATCCGCAAAGGGTTCTGTCCACAATTATTTCTCGTTGTCAGAGATTTGATTATCGGCGCATTCGATTAGAGGAAATGATTGGCCATCTCGAATATATTGCCACCAGGGAAAAAATTGCGATCGCGAAACCAGCAATTACCCTAGTGGCACAAATTGCCAATGGTGGGTTACGAGATGCAGAAAGTTTATTAGATCAATTAAGCTTATTTCCTGAAACGATCACCGTAGATCGAGTTTGGGATTTGGTGGGTGCTGTTCCCGAAAAAGATTTATTGGAGTTGCTCAGGGCGATTAGAAGTAAGAATATTGAGCTTATTTTAGAAAATTGCCGTAATTTACTCGATCGCGGCAAAGAACCCCTGATAGTTTTACAAAATCTGGCTAGTTTTTATCTCAATCTTCTGATTAGTAAGACTTCTCCCCAGCGCAATGATTTAGTAGCGGTAACAGAAACCTGTTGGCAGGAATTAAAAACCGAGGCAGTTCATTGGCAGATTCCCTCGATTCTCCAAGGACAACAACAACTTAAAGATGCGGAAGTCCAACTCAAAAATACAACCCAACCTCGTTTATGGTTAGAAGTGACATTATTGGGTTTAGTTTCCCATAGTTATATTCCCCAAGAAGTTGTTCAGGAGACTGGGAGCCCTAAAGGATTAGCTGGCGCGTCACTGGGAGACAAGGAGACGGCGAGACGGGGAGATGGGGAGACGAGGAAGAATATTGTCTCTCAATCTCCTGAAAGTCAAACTGTGAACCCAATCGCTAATTCTTCTGTTGTTGCGCATACTCCACAAGTTCCATCTTCTCAACTACCGGACAAGAAAACAGTTGAACCAATTAGCAATCAGCAAATTACTCATGCTTCTACCCTATCTCAACCCCAACCTCCTCAACCTGTTCCAAGTCAACCCATTGCGTCGCTCTCAGAAACAGAAACTACAGCAATCTCTCCTGCGGCAATTCCGACTACCGATCCCGATCAAGATTTGATTTGGCAAAAAGCGATCGCATTAGTGCAACCTCCGACAACTCAAACCTTGCTGTCGCAAAAATGTCATCTTATTAGGATCAAAGATTCGATGGTAATCATGGGGGTGGTTTCCCCGCCGTTAGTTAGGTTAATTCAAGCCAAGATAGCTAATATTGAAGCTGCTTTTACTAAAGCTTGTCAGCGCAAAATTAAAGTAACTCTCGAAGTCGTTAAACATCAATCACAACCAACAGTAACGAATAATATTACCCCGGCTCCTAGCAAACCAGAGTCCAACGGGAGTTCTCAATTTTCCCAGCTAGAAAGAGAACCCATTAAAGTACCAGAAAATATCTCTAGTTCTGAACTTAAATCTGCACCACCCAAAACTGAGCAACCTCCACCAAAGCCTGTCGTTACTCCTGAGATAGAGCGATCGCAAATAGCCAACCAAAAGCCCCAGATCGCCGAAGCAAGTTCTGAGTCTCCAGTAACTAGTGACCCTCAAAACCCCATAGTAGATACAACAACAACGAATGATGTTATACCCCATACTCCAGCAGCAGGAGATTTTCAGAAAGCGGTAGAATTATTAGCCAAAAGTTTTGACGGGGAAGTTATTTCATTAGGCAATTTGGCAGAAAATTTACCATCAACAGAAGAACTAGAGGAGGTAGAGGGCACAGAAGTAGTAAAAAATACAGCAAGTTCTGATAGCTTAAATACGCCAACTCATCGCGATCAATCTCTGGAAAAACCTGCTACTACAATCCGCAATAGACCAGATTTAACTATGTATGAAGAAGAGGATGAAGTCCCATTTTGATTCTTATTCCCCTAAATTAAATTGCTATTAGCTCATTTCCTGCGCTGTATATAAACCTACAACTCTAGCTATATAGATCGCGGGATACATAACTCCGACAACGGCTTCGAGATTAGCTAGGGTCCGAGCAAGATCGCTGACAGGAGAAATATCACCATAGCCCAAAGTCGTCAAGGTAGTAAAGCTAAAATAAAACATAGAATTAAAAGCATCTATTTCCTCTATTGGCTGAGAAAAGGCATTAGGATCGAGGAGGTAAACAATTTGATACAGCAGTGCCCAAAAAATACCAATCAAAAAAAATACAGCAATCCCACCCTTAATCGTATCTGGGTTGACTTTCTTGTACCCAAAGATTTTTCTGTTGATGGTAACTAGCGCTGTTAAGATATACAGGCTATAAACAGTTTGCACTAATAAAGTAAAAAGTTTATCCTGCCCCATACCCGGTCTTAAAGTATTGTGAACATCCAGGGCAAATGATGCTGCTGCCAAAATTAGGAGTGCCAAAAATTCTCTTTTCTGGAGATTAAACGTCCTAATAATGGCAATAATTGTCGCTGAAAATATTGAGGAAATAATAATTCGACCAGTTGTGCCTCCGAAAGCAGGAGTTACGATAAAAAGAATAATAATTGTCGCTAAGAGCTGGG
>JBFRWL010000003.1:0-7723 GCA_051439565.1 Prochloraceae cyanobacterium | reverse complement strand
GGCGATTAGTGTATCGCAAAGCTGAACAAGTTACTACCGTTACCTTCAACTTTTTCAGTACCGCCAAGCAACTCGATAGCGCACCACCTACCCATGTCACCTCGCCATCTGGCAGCATCCGCGAAGCTGCCAAGAATGAACTAATCAAGCACTATCCAGCAATGGAAACGCTGTTCGGGTCGCTAGATTTTTGCGAGTGCGAACACTGCCGATCGGTACTCAGTCCCGCTGCCTACTTTGTCGATCTGCTAGATTTTCTAGATTACAAGGTCGATCTGACTCGTTCCCGAAATCCAGAAGCTCTAGTATGGCAAAATTTCCTCAACGACTGGAAAGCAAAACACGGATCCGCATCTTATCCATTTAAGAATCTAACTGAGCAGACCAAATTCCTGACTAAATGGCGCAGCAAGCATCCTGGACAGCCCGATCCAGATACGGAAAAAACCCCTTACCAAGTATTGATCGAGCGTCGCCCAGATTTACCTTGTCTAGCATTGACCTGCGAAAATACCCATACTGCTTTACCTTACATAGATATCGTCAATGAAATTTTAGAATGTTACGTTGCAAATAATAAACTAACAGAAGAAAGTGCAAAGGATACAGGTTTGGCCACAACAGCCGAACTTTTAGCCGAGCCACAAAACATTTTGGCAGCAGCTTATACCAAACTTAAAGATGAAAAATATCCACTAACTCTGCCATTTGATCTCTGGCTAGAAACAGTCCGCCGATTTTATGAGCATTTTGAAATAGTCCATGCCAGTATTTTGGAAATGTTACGTCCCACTGATGAACTATTTCCTCCGGTTTCACCAGAAACTAATCAAAAGCTCTATTATCGCAATGTGATTTGGTCAGAGTTGTTAGGCATATCTCCCTCCGAGTACAACATTTTTACCAACTTCGACCCTATGAAGTGGTATAAGCTATACGGTTACACAAACGAAGCTGAAGCCATTACAGAAGCTCAAGATGAGAATGGTCAACGGATCGATCTTAATTCTGCTAAAGCCCTTTCCCGCAGGTTAGGGGTTAGCTACAAAGAATTGGTTGAATTGGTAAAAACAGGATTTGTCAATCCACAACTAGAGAAACTGGTAGTTCTCCGTAAACTGGGTGTGAATGTGGATGATATCTTCCGCTACAAAGGTCAGGCGGGTTATCAAGCATTTCCCCCAGAAGAACAAGTGGCTTTTAAAGCACGGCTTCAAGCGTTGACCGCTAAATTTTCTGGATTTAATGCTGAAACCTGGCTTGACACTGCTTGGAACAATGGAGAATTTAATCAAATTCTGATCCTGGCAGATCCCAATGCTGGATGTAATTTTGATTTAACCATCCTTCGCTATGCAAATAATACCTCCGCCGATAGCTTGGTATTCTTCAAGCTCAATCTGTTTGTGCGGCTGTGGCGAAAACTAGGCTGGATGATCACTGAAATAGATCGCGCACTGCAAGTTTTTATACCCCACACAATGCTGCCATTAACAGTGACAAATATCGGCTCTGCACTAAAAACCGCATTGGTTTACCTGGCACATCTGAAACAAATTAGCGATCGCACTAAAGTTGGCAAAGACAGTCGCTTAAAGTTGTTAACTCTATGGTCAGAGATATCTACAACAGGCAATTCTCCCCTTTATGACCAGCTTTTCTTGAAGCAGAGCGTGCTGAAGAACGACCCAATTTTCGACGATCCTTTAGGTAAGTATTTACAATATTTTGATGCCAATACTAGTCACTATCTTCCATTTCATTGGGATATAAATCAACCAGAAGATCCAACCACTGGAAACGTATCCCTCGAAAGTCATCTTCTTGCTCTTCAGGGTGCACTAGGTTTAACCTCAGAGGAAATAACTCTTATTTTTGCTGCTGCTGGCAAAAATCTTGAAACCACAGCACTCAACTTAGAAAACGTTTCACTGCTCTATCGCTACGGACTGCTGGCAAAAGCTTTGAAATTACCAATCCGCGATCTAATTGCGCTCAAGGAACTTTCGGGAATTGATCCCTTTAAACCACTTAAAGCAGATGAATTGACAGTTCTCGATGATGATTTCCCCTTTACTCAAGCCCTGAAGTTTATTGAGACTGGGGAGAAGGTAAAGCAAAGTGATTTTCAAATTGAGGATTTAGATTATCTCTTCCGTCACCGCTTCGATCCAGTCGGACAGTATCGCGACAATCCAGATGCACTTATAAGTTTGGTAAAAAGTTTAGCGATTGAAATTCGCCGTATTCAAGCCGAATATGCCATTCCAGAAGATGCTATCAATGTGACTGATGAGATGTTGAGGCAAAAACTAGCTCTAGTAATGTCAGCGGAGGTAGTGGAAGAGTTCTTGGCAATGTGGACAGGGACAATCGAATATGAAGTAAGTCAAGAAAATATCTTACCTGAGAACAAACTCGACGCGAATGCGATCGCCGATACTACCATTCGCGTCACCTACGACTCCATTCACCAATTACAATGGCTTGCTTTCCGAGGAGTAATTTTACTGGACGCGAAAAAAACACAACTGACAACGGAAAATCCATCGCCTCTTTTGGCTAACTTGCTCGATGCCGTTCAAGTAAAAGCGACAGCAACAGCAAAGGATTTTTTTAACAAACATTTTGCTGGTTTTCTGAAAGATCCAGGTGATTTTGATTTATTGTTCGCCCCGATTCCAGATACGCTAGCGGATGCCGAAAAGCAAAATCGGATGAGACAGAAACGGGAAAAGTTAGTTCAGGCTTTTTTCCCGTTCCTTCAAAGCAAACTGATTCTTAAATTTATAGTCCAAACCCTTGCTGCCAATCTGAATGCAGATCTTGCTCTTATTGAAGGACTATTGACCAATACTATGCTGCTGACTGACCCCACTGCAACTCATGAGATGCTCCTAAATGCTTTTGCAGCAACAGGCGAAACAGGTGTTAGTGCCTCGTTTTTCCCATCTGGGAATGGAACGGGTGCAGTCACAAGTTTAGTTGTGACTGCGGCTGATACCACTGAGAAACCGCCTGGAAGCAATAGCGCTAGATTAGATGGCTATTTTGAAGTTCCCACTACTGGAGCCTATCGGTTCTTCATCGAATTGGAAAAGCAAAATGCTGAAGCCGAATTACGTCTGGCTCATCTCCCCAATCCCCTGCTGAGGGGTAAAGCTGCCGCTGATAATGCAGAAATTAGCCAATTCACCGAACTCAAACCATCTGTACCCTATCAATTCAGCCTAGATGTCCACAATCTAGGTGGTGGGAATGCCACTCTGTTGATTCAGGGGGAAACTCTACCTAAAGGCACCCTCAGTCGGTTGACTCTTTATCCCCAAGCAACGGTCGCTCGCTGCCATCGCGCCCATACACTACTTGCCAAAACGCTCCAACTGATTGAAGGCTTCGCACTGAACGAACGGGAAATCCGCTACCTACTCACCCACGCAGCTGATTTCGATAATCTCAATCTCAACCAACTGCCAACTAGCACTGCTGATGCGACACCGACAATTGCTACTGTCCTGTTCCAGCAATTTCTGCGTTTAGCAAACTATACCCATCTGAAGCGGGATTTGGCAGGAGATACGGACGATTTAATTGACCTCTTCGAGAATGCTCGTCGCGTCTATAATGGCTTGGCAAATGAAGAGCAAGCCAAAAATACCCATCTCGACCAACTGTATCAACGCATTGCCAATTTTACCCGACGGGATAAGCAGATAGTTCAGGCAGTCGCTCAGCATCTAGAATTTACGGCTCAAGCAACTTTAACCAATAACCAATGGCAAGTAGAAGCTCTTGATTTTGCTCAAGACCAAAGCATTGGGTGGTTATGGGAAATACTGCAAGTAGTCAACAAGATCGGGGTTTCTGTTGAAGCGATCGCTAATTGGACGGGAATCGTAAATTCTACCAAGACCAGTGATGAACGATTTGCGATCGCTCGCGACCTGAAAAACACAGTGAAAGCAAAATATGAAACCGAAGCATGGCAGAAGATTGCCCAACCTATTTTCGATAAATTGCGCCAAAAACAAAGAGATGCTTTAGTAGCGTATATTCTTCATAGCAAAGGATTTGAACGCTTAGAGCAATTGTTTGAATACTTTTTAATCGATCCTGGAATGGAACCTGTGGTGCAAACTTCACGGATACGACTGGCAATTTCCTCGGTGCAACTGTTTATCCAGCGTTGTCTGCTTAATCTAGAACCACAAGTACGCCCCACCGCGATTAACTCAAAACACTGGCAGTGGATGAAACGGTATCGGGTTTGGGAAGCCAATCGCAAAATATTCTTATATCCCGAAAACTGGTTAGAACCAGAATTTCGCGATGATAAAACCTATCTCTTTGAGGAACTCGAAGGGGTCCTGCTGCAAGGTGATGTTTCCAATGACTTAGCAGAAAATGCCTTCTTCAATTACCTCAAGAAGCTTGAGGATATTGCTCGCTTGGAAATTGTGACCATGTACCTTGAGGAAAAACCCCTCGACCCTGCATCTAATACTCTGCATGTAATTGGGCGTACCTATAGTGAGCCTCATAAGTATTTCTACCGTCGCTATGCCCATCAAATGTGGACGCCATGGGAACCAGTTACTACTGAAATTGAAGGGAATCATATTGTTGCTGTGGTTTGGCGTGATCGCCTTCACCTATTCTGGGTGACATTCTTGGAGAAAGCTAATGCTAATTTTAGTGGGGCAGGCAGTGCTGGCGAAGAGAAGCTTACAAACGCAAGCTTTAATGACATTGTGAAGGCATCGAATCAAGCTGTTCAAAAGGAAGTCGAAGTTCAGTTGAACTGGAGTGAATATTTTCAAGGAGAATGGAAAACCCGCGAGTCTGGAGGCTTCAGTAATGTCCTCCGTGTTTCAGTAGGTACAAATTTCGATAGTCGTCATGTACTCATCCACGTTAGGAAAGAATATGAAGCAGGAGAAGAGCGTGGAGTAATTATTAATCTAAGTGGTAATAATTTTTACAATTTAGTTGTATTCAATTTAAACCTCGATATATATCTTAATCAAACTGCTTTCCGCCTTGTCAGCAAAAATAGTCCTCCAGAACTTCATGAAACATTTGTCGATCCAGTTGATGTCTCGTTCGGCCGCATAAATAGTCCTCCAGAAATTCCCTATTCCCAAAATGGCATCAACGCAACACAATACACATGTTCAAATTCTTTGCAGGTTGGCTTTGTAGAAAACATTGAAACCGTTGATGGTGGACAACCAACAATAACAACTACAACAGAAAAGATTCTGCAACGAGGTAGAAATTTTTCACTTCTAATGCCCAGTAACCCGATACAGTTACCAACGGGAGAAATTGGCGCATTGGTCAGTCCTTTTTTCTACCAGGACAATCGGTATACATTCTATGTAGAACCCAGCCTAACTGAAACCAAGATTGATCGCTGGGAAGAATGGGTTGTAACCAACCCAAAACCAGTACCTAAGTTTGATGACGAGTTGTGGGAGCAGCTACCCATAGAACCGTTAGTCCCTCACAAACCGATATCCATTCCTGATTTGATCGATCCGATAGCCAAGTTCCTGATCGAGCCGAAGCAAGATTGGGTAATAAATCCCAGTACTGTTCTTCAATTCGGTAAAACCTTAATCGGGCAAACAGGTGAACTCGATCGCGCCACAATACCGGCGATCGGCAATGTAACAGGAGGTATGAGAGGGGAAATTGCCAATGTAGAACTTGCGGGGGAGCTTGCTTCGATCAGCCCCAATTTTTCACTCAATGTTATTACCAGTAGTGGATTGAATTCGGCTCTTTTAGAAAACGTGAGCACAAGCATGAGCGCAAACCTAAATGTCCAGAATATTAATTTAAGAATGAGCGATCACATTATGCCCCGATAAATAAGGAGATTCATAACATGAAAGCTAAAAACTCAAACCAATTTCACGGTTATCTCGATGCTCAAGTACGTCCTTATTTGGGATACAAAGATGAATTAGGCTGGACCACAAAGGTAGTTCGTAAACACACCACCATTCAAGAACGAAAACTGAGCTACCAGTTTTACTCTCATTTCCATCCCTACACCACAGAATTAGTGCGACGACTGATTGCTAAATCCGTATCGGGATTGCAAGCGACGGATACCGAGTATCTCCAAAATGATGATAACTCGCTCAAAACATTTCCAGCCAATCATCCTAATGAGGCTATACGGGGTAAACCTATTCCCAAGTTATATGAGGAAATTTTTTCTACCACCCGCTACAACCCCTCAGATTTAGTTCAGCAACCATATCCTGTAAAAGATTTGGATTTTACTTCTAGTGGAGCTTACGCCGTTTACAACTGGGAACTCTTTTACCATGTACCGATGACGATCGCCATTCATTTAAGCAAGAACCAACGCTTTGAAGACGCCCAACGTTGGTTTCATTATATCTTCGATCCCACTGACGATAGCGATGATCCTACACCAGAGCGATTCTGGAAAGTAAAACCCTTCCAGTACACTGACGTAAAACTGATTGAGGACATTCTGCTTAATCTTTCTACTAGTGCAGATCCCAAATTACAGCAGGAAACCATTAATAGTATCAATGCTTTAAAAGATGCCCCGTTTCGTCCCCATGTTGTTGCTCGTTATCGACAGTCAGCGTATATGTTCAAGACGGTGATGGCGTATTTAGATAATCTCATTGACTGGGGCGACAGTCTGTTTCGGCAAGATACGGGTGAGAGCATCAACGAAGCAACCATGCTCTACGTTTTAGCTGCCAATATTTTGGGACAGCGACCACAACCAGTTCCCAAAAAGGGATCGGTGCGACCCAAAACCTATGCCAATCTTCGTGCTGATTTGGATGAGTTTGGCAATGCTCTGCGCGAAATTGAAACAGACATTCCCTTTAACCTTACTCCTCATCCCACTGATGCGACCAATCTTGACCAATCGATTATGATAAAAGGAATTGGCAAAGCACTATATTTTTGTATTCCACGCAACGATAAGCTCCTGGGCTATTGGGATACCGTCGCCGATCGCCTCTTTAAAATTCGTAATAGCCTCAACATCCAGGGAATATTTCGCCAACTACCCTTGTTTGAACCTCCGATCGATCCCGCACTATTAGCGAAAGCAGCAGCAGCAGGGTTAGATGTGGGTGCGGTAATCAGTGGCATCAATCAACCTTTACCCTTAGTTCGCTTCCAGATTCTTATTCAAAAAGCAACAGAAATTTGCCAGGAAGTAAAATCCCTGGGGAATAACTTGCTATCGGCGATGGAGAAAGAAGATAATGAAGCGATCGCCATGCTCCGCGCTCAGCACGAGAGCATTATTCTAGGTTTAGCAGAAACCGTAAGATATGCCCAGTGGCAGGAAGCTATCAAAGCCCGTGAAGGACTGGAACAATCTTTACTCAATGCTGTCCAGCGTTATATCTACTACGAGCGACAGTTAGGTAGTAAAGAGAGTGAAATTAAAATTCCAGAGCTTGATGAATTAGATCGAGTGAATCTAGAAAAAATGGCGTTTCGACAGTCAGAGCCATCTGTAGATTCACGTCCCGTTGATGTTGATATTGCCGAGGGAATTCTGGCAAGCGCAGCAGGCGTTTTGGCTGGTGGTAAACTTTTAAGCTCTTATGAAGTTGCAGAAACCTTGTTCTTAGAAGGTGCTCAACTTGCGAGCGATATTAGCAGTGTGCTTAGCTTTCTCAGCTCAGTTGCTGCCATTGTCCCACAG
>JBFRWL010000002.1:0-3491 GCA_051439565.1 Prochloraceae cyanobacterium | reverse complement strand
GCCGAGCTTTTGAGTTAATTCCTCTAATTTGTCCCAATCTCTTTGAGTTATCATTGATTATATAGAGTAAAAAATCAAGTTAATTTGTGATAACAACTTAAGCCTCACTGAAGGAGACCCTGAAAATTTTTATATTAATTTAATATTAACTCCTTTAACTTAAACTCCCCCCTTTCCCAATACTGCTCGGTTCAATATTAGATAAGCATGGGGAGCAGGGGGCAGGGGAGAAACACCTACCACCTAACACCTAACACAACCGAGAATTATTACTGACTTTTTCAGCAAACCCTACTTAGTGAGAGAAACAGGTTCTGAAGCCAGTTCCAATTCCTCTTCCCCTTCGTGGTGTGCGGCAAAAGAACCTTTGGGTTCCTTGAGCAAGAATCCGCAGAGGAAAGCGACAATCAGACTAGTGATGCCCAAAGTTTGGAAGAAAATTTGGTTACCCAGTGCTCCTTCTGGCATCAAACTATATAGAGTTAAGTAGCACACAGCACCCACATTGCCATAAGCTCCCACATTACCAGCAATCTGACCCGTCACCCGTCGCTTAATTAGGGGCACGATCGCAAAGGTGGAACCCTCCCCTGCTTGCACGAAGAAGGAGCAACCCATTGTCAGCATAATCGCCCCTGGCAGCCACCAGGTACTGTTAACGCCGCTCATCATCAGATAGCCAATTCCCATAGCCAAGGTCAGTGTTGTCATCGTCCGCTTGCGGCTGCCTAATTTATCCGAGATTAAGCCTCCACCCGGACGCGCCACTAGGTTCATAAACGCATAGCTGGCGGCAATAATTCCCGCTTGCGCTTTACTCAAACCAAAAGTCAACTCAAAAAATGCTGGCAGCATGGAGACCACTGCCAATTCCGAACCAAAGTTGACGAAGTAAGTTAGTTGTAAAATCGATACCTGGCTGAAGTTGTAACGGTCTGCGGCTGGATAGCGCTTGACACCAGTCATTAAGTGTTTGTTGGCATCCCAGCACTTGTAGGCTTGGAACAGGTACAGACCTAATAGGGCAAGCCAGACTACACTTAGTCCAGTTCGATCGAGAAAACCGACTTTCCACAAGCGCCAAGCTAGTAATGCCAGCACGCCACTCAGGGGAATATTCATCAGCATCATGAGCCAGAAATCCTTACTGGTGGTGACTTCCATCCCGCCGTGACGATTCGGTTTCTGGTAAACTTTGCCTTCGGGAGTATCCTGAACGCTGAAGAAGTAAATCACACCGTAGACAGCAGCTACTATCCCTGTCAGGGCGATCGCTAAGCGCCAGTTAGATTGCCCACTAGCAAGAAAAGCTAACCCCAAAGCTAAGGAAGGTAGGCTAAACGCTGAGGCTGCTGAGCCGAAGTTACCCCAACCGCCATAGATGCCTTCTGCCACACCAATTTCTTTGGGAGGAAACCATTCAGCTACCATGCGAATGCCAATTACAAACCCAGCACCGACAATACTCAACAGCAAGCGACTGATCACCAGGGTATTAAAATCCTGGGCGAGAGCGAACATCGTACAGGGGATGACGGCAAAAATCAACAGGAAGGAGTAGGTAATGCGAGGCCCGTATTTGTCGAGCAACATACCGATGATTATCCGCGCCGGAACTGTCAAGGCAACATTACAAATAGCAATGGTGCGAATTTGTCCTGTTGTTAGCCCTAAGTCTTCTTTGATAGTTGTCGCTAAGGGGGCAAAATTGAACCAAACGACAAACGAGAGGAAGAAAGCAAACCAAGTTAAGTGTAAGATGCGGTAACGACCGCGCCATGAGAATAATTCTGTCAGCATTTATCACCTAATAATCTATTCCAAATTGAACAATCACTAAACAATTAACCTTGAGGAGATTCCTAAATAGTGCTGAAGTGCTAAAGTGCTGGAGTGCTCGTTTAGCAATTAGCTCCCCAGCAACAAGCTTCCTTCACCAATAGCCACTTTAAAGAGAATTTATATTATCTCTGCCCCACTGGGCTAGTCTTTATATTCAGACATGAATGTGACTAAAAGAGGACTTATACACTCACCTAATCTGTTTAAACTGGGTGTTGGCTGTGTTGGAATCTTTAATTCAAGAGTGAGTACTTCATACATCAATTACTACTTCTCCGATCGGGGTAGCACAACAAGTCAAAACAAATTCCTGCTCCAAACCATCGAGAGCTTCATACTCTTGTTCGTATTTCACCTCTCCTTTGAGTAACTTGTGGGCGCAAGTTCCGCAGGTTCCACTGCGACAGCTACTTTCTATTTCAATTCCTTCTCGTTCAGCCGCATCCAGAATGAATTCTGTTTCAGAACAGGCAACTTCTTTCCAAGATTCAGCGAAGAAAATTTTAGCTGTTGATGAAGAAGTCTTAGCTCGATCTCCGTTGTTGATCTCGGTATCAGGAGCAGAAGATGCTACTTTACCATTGCCATTAACTAGAGATGGCGCTGCTAAAATCGTCTCTTCTTTCGGTTTAGCATCGAAGTGTTCGACCAACAAATTCCGTAATACTGGCTTGAGGTCTTCACAGGGAATAGCTTTCATCACGCGGGTACCAAGCTGAGCGTCTTTACCTACTTTGCCGCCCATGTAGATATCTACAGCTTCAACAGTTTTACCATCTTTGCGGGTTTTGCTTCCCATCAGTCCGATGTCAGCTACTTGAGGTTGACCGCAAGAATTAGGGCAACCCGTCCAGTGAATTCTTACCGATCGCGGTAGAGATAGTTCTTCTGTCAACTCCTTTGCCATTGCTAAAGCACGGCTTTTAGTTTCCACCAAAGCAAATTTACAAAACTGAGCGCCTGTGCAGGAAACTAGTTCCCGAACTAGGGGTTTAGGGTCGAGAGAAAACTTTTGCAGCAAAGGTTCTTGTAAAAATGGCTCTAGGCTAGAGTCTAGAATGTAGGAAATAATGGCGTTTTGTTCGACGGTAAGACGAATTTCACCGTTTCCGTAGACTTCAGCCAAGCGAGCTAACTCAAACATATCGTCGGCGCAGAGGCGACCGACAGGAATGTGCAGTCCTGCATAGTTAAAACCAGATTGCTTCTGGGGATGAATGCCGATATGGTCGCGTTTGTCCCAGATAATTTCATCTTTGGGAGCTGCTGGTTGAAGATTGCCACCTAGCTGTTTTTCCACTTCAGTGCGGAATTTTTCTATTCCCCACTCATCAATCAACCACATCAGCCGCGACTTTTGCCGATTGGCTCTCAATCCATTGTCGCGATAAACTATCAGAATAGCTTCGCATAAAGGTGCCACTTCTTGAGGTTCAACCCAGGCGTTAAGGGGAACAGCAGCGGCACAGCGTTTAGCAGAGAAGAAACCGCCTACTAAAACGTTGAAGCCGAGAATGCTATCTTTGTAGGCGGGGACATCAGCAATGTCGTTGATTTCTGCATGGACTGAGTTATCTCGGCATCCAGCGATCGCAATATTGAATTTCCGAGGCTAATTAGTAAAAGCTCGATTGCCAATACCGTTGTTG
>JBFRWL010000001.1:0-8616 GCA_051439565.1 Prochloraceae cyanobacterium | reverse complement strand
CTTGAAAATTGCTTTTGCTCAAATCAAGATTTTCTAAGTTAATTTCTGTTAATTGGTAGCCAACGAAATTTCGTTCTCCTGAGCGACAAAGTGCTTGTAATTGACTATTTATCATTATTATTTTATCCCCGTTTAATCAAAAAATACAAATTATCTGAAGATAAAACGAATTGATATCAAATTTATATCAATCCGAATATTCCCGAACATACCGTCTATTGAGGAATTATAATTATCCTATTATTTTGAGATAAGGATTGAGGTCTACTATCCCCCTAGGAGAGTTTTGACCTGGCAAAAATTCCAGAAAAAATTAAATGAATAATGATGGCCAACTCACTTGAAAATTAAGTTAATAACCGATAACTTTTAATCAATTAAGTTGTCCAAAAAATCAGGCTTACCGACTGTTATAAAATTTACCTCTAATTAATAAATAGCATGAATAGATCAAAAGATATTTTGTTCTTAACTCTTGGTTAAATAAACTTTAACTAAGTTAATAGCAATTTGCTACATTTCGAGCAGCTTATTTTCATTCTGTTGACAGAAAATTCCAGCCTGGATTTCCAAAATTCTCAACCTCGTATCTGGTGCGGTCAGGCTCAGGATATACTCAAAGTCTTTTATCCCCAGGTCTTGAATTAGATTTAGATACCATTAGGAGTTTCGCATTGACAAAAAATCGGAAATATGGATAAAGCGATCGCTAATTAATCTGAAAGGGATAATAGTATCTAGGATTATTTTCTAGATCATAAATTCTAGCGATTTGTCAACCTGCAAGTTCAGCTTTAAGACGAAGTTCTCACCAATAAATTAAGCTTCTGCCTTGTGCCCTCTGCCTCCTGCCTTGCCCCAAGGGTCGTCATGTAGCTGCTGGCTGAGTTGGTTGGTCAATTATTTCCCGAAAGCGAATTTCGTCTCGTTGAGGATCGGCTCGAGCTACCATAACATTTAAGCGATCGCCTAGGTTAACAGAACGTTCAAAACGGTGAGGTAACTCAAGTCCTAAGTCTTCTAAAAGAATAATTCCCAAATTGTCATCTTCTCGCAACCAGCGCAATACCAATACCTGCCAGACGCAATCGGCATTGCGACGTAGATATTCTAACCCCCAGTAACGATTAGTCTGACGCTCAACTAAGGTTGCTTCATAAGCTGAGGCAGTAACGCTATAAATAATTTCTTGTAGCTGGTTGCTAGAAAAGGGCGGTTGTTCGCCCCGCAGGTGAGCTTTGAGTTGAAAATGGGTGAGTAAGTCAGTATAGCGGCGAATGGGAGAAGTAACTTGAGTGTAAATATTCAAACCCAAACCGGCATGCCGTCCAGGAGTAATGCCCATTTCGCTGCGAGGCATACACCGACGCAAAGCACAAAAACGCACCGGACCTGCAGGCAACTGTAATAATTCCTCTTCTGGAGGTAATTCTGGTTGAGGCTGACTTCTAAAAGGAACGGGTAAGTTATGCTCCTGAGAGTAGCTTCCTGCTATTTCTCCAGCCAAAATCATCATTTCTGCTACCAGTTGACGTGCTTGGGAGTCGTCTAATAACTCGATGGTGACCAGATCGTCTTTTGTGACTTTAATCATGGATTCTGGCATGTGGATATTAATCGAGCCTTGAGAACGCCTCCATTGTTGTCGCAAGCGGGCGTATCTCGCTAACTCGGAGATCTCTGGCTCTGCTTTAATGTCCAAATGAAGCATCTCATCAACATCTTGATAGGTGAGGCGATAGGTGGGTTTAATGGCGCTGGCGTGGATGCTGTAATCTTGTACTGCCCCTGTATCATCTAAAACGACGCTAAAGCTCAGCGCCGAACAAATTTGACCCTGTACCAAACTCATCGGGCCTGTTGCCAATTTTACTGGGAACATGGAAATCATGCCAGTGGGCAAGTAGAGGCTAGTGCTGCGTCGTCTGGCTTCTAAGTCTAGTTCGTCTCCTGGCGAAACTAATCTACTGGGATCGGCGATATGTATCCACAGGCGAACTCGATCGTCACTGAGGTTTTCAATGCTTAAACCATCATCAATTTCTTCTGTACTTTCATCATCTATGGTGTAAACCTTGAGATGAGTCAAATCTAAACGATTAAAGTCTGGATCGGAAGCAGGGGACTGGCAAGTTAACTCTGCCACTTGTATTACCTTTTTGGGAAATTGGATTGGATAGGAACTGCGGCGCAGAAACAGGTTTTCGTGCTTACTCCACCACCCTATATCTATTAATAGTTGAAAAGCAGTCGGGGAGGTATCAGATCGCCCCAATACTTCGAGAATTTCTTGCGCCTGACGGGAATTATGTTCTGGTTCCAGGGCGTATTTTTCTAAAGCTTCTAGCCTGGAGCGATCGCTGGGAAGCCATTCTACCTTCTCTCCTGCTAAAGCCTGCTCTAACCTGGTCAAAAATCCTTCTCTCTCTCTGTTGCGCTGCTCTTCTACCTTGAGCTGATGTTGAATTTCCGCTACCTGATTGGCAGAACGAGGTTCGTAAAGGTCTCCTTTTTTTTTAAAGTAGATCTTATCCTCTGAAAGAAGAACGTGAGCAGCGTAGCACAAAGCAGAGTTTTGGTCAGAAAATAGTAACTGTGCCATGTCTGCTGGCGTTACTGCTTCCCCGTCCTCTACTAGCAACTCCCAGGCTATTTCCAGGCTAGAGGGATCGAGATATGGCTGTACCTCTCGGACAAAAATGGAAATATCTGAAGGTGTGTACGGACCACCATCTATCTTATATTCGACTCGTTGAGGGCGAATTTTATGATACTGCCCCTTCTCATCCACTGCCATCCAATCTTTTTTACCTTCTGGACGTTCAGTAACGGCGAGGCGACGCTCTCCTTGTAACCTGAATTCGATCAGCGTTCCCTTTTCCACCAGCTTTACGCTTTCTTCTCAACGTTAATTTTTCTAGTTACTATCCAGTCTATCTTGCCAGATAGGAGGTTGAAGCTCTAAGACTAATTTATAGGGAAATCTAGTCTGAGATTCTCAAGACAATTGAAAAAGGAGTCAGGAGGGATTTAAGAAGAGTGTTGGAACGACTCAATGACTCCTAGCCTAAGGCTTGGTCAATATTCTCGACCAAGATATATAGCTATCCTTCTTTATTGATAAAGGGTAGTAAAGCTACAATGCGAGCGCGTTTAACAGCTGTTGTTAAGTCTCTTTGCTGTTTAGATGTCAAGCCTGTTAGCCGTCTAGGTAGAATTTTACCTCGTTCGGTAATAAATTTGCTTAATAATTCTACATCTTTGTAGTCGATCGGTTCGCCTGGTTTAATTGGAGAAAGACGCTTGCGATAGTATGTCATTAGTTTTTGGCTCTAGGATTTTTACTGGTTAGTTAATTGGTAAAATCGACAGAGTTATTTAATTTCTTTGTGAACTGTGTGTCGATTGCAGTGAGTACAGAACTTCTTTAACTCTAAACGCCCTGTAGTGTTACGTCGATTTTTAGTAGTTGTATAGCGAGAAACTCCGGGCGAGCGCTTGTTTGTATTGCTGCGACACTCGGTACATTCCAAGGTGATAATCAGTCGAACTCCTTTCTTGCTTGCCATAACTGAGATTTTGCCAAGTTTAATATTAGTAATTTATACACAAATTATTATTGTCTCATTTTTTCCTTGATTTCGTCAAGGAGTTGTTGGAGACGAAGATCGAGAGAAAAACCGCGTTCGGTTTCAATAATCAGAGTGTCCGCCAGGCGATCATGAAAAGCTTGAGAGTATTCCACATCACTTAAAGCCAAGCCACAATCGAGTAATAAAGGTAACATCAGCATTAACATCGAAAGACTGTTGCTAACATTAATGGTCAAACCCAGAGTAGCTAAAGAAGCAGCAAAGCCAACAATGGCTTCTCGTTTAGTTAAAGTTAACAAATCGGGAATCCTATTAAAGCGGGGGTCAATTACCTTCATATCCAAAGCCCAGCGACCGAGACTTTGACCTTTATTTTTTTCTACCACTACCACCCGCAAAATCAGCCAAGACAAAATAAACACGAACAACTGCAACAACCAATTACCCGCTATGGAACTAACAAACCAAACGGTAACAAAATCAATAAAAAACGCACCAGCTCGCCGCTTAATTGGTACCTTGGGATAAGGTTTGTATGGTGGTTTTTCAATAAACATAGTTAATCAGCTGAAAAATTGGGCAAAAAACTTTCTTTGTTCATTTAATTACCTTTTTAACTGACAAACGTTCAAGGTCCAAGGTTTGCGAGCTGCCAGCTCAAAAATTACCTAAAATAAAATCCCGATCTCTAGAAAAATCAATACCTCAGTAGCATCATGAGTCAGAACCATGTCGAGGGAGATAAGATACCACAATCTCTTGCTTTGGAAACAGCTTGGGAGCGTTACGCCCAGCTTAAAACCAACGCTAGTGCAGCTTGGAGACGGTATCTGAACTTGCAAACTGGGACGATCGCTCTGCTTGTCCTTGCTGTGCTGCTGGCAATCGTGACATCTAGCAATCGAGCCCAGGTACTCAGAGCTTGTCTAATTATAGCGCCAATTATCAGCTTGATCGTTTTTGTCTTTGCCCGCCAATGGCAACAGCGACAATACTGGTTAGTCCTTAACGCTAGCGCTGAGGCTCTCAAACAAGCAATTTACCTCTACAGAACTCTACTCAGAGGTCAAGCTAAACGGGACATATGGCTCCACGAAAGGGTGAAGAGCATTCAGGGACAGGTATCGGAGACAGTAGGAGCAAATTTATTACTCCAACCCTACCAAGAAAAGATTCCCCCAACAGACGACCCAGAAGCTGTCAGCGGCGATCCAGGTACTAAAGATCTGCAACCGGAAGACTACTATCAGTATCGCTTGCAACCGCAACTGCAATGGCATACTCAAGAAGTTGCTCTACTATCTGTTACTAGAACTAGCTTGCAAATTGCTATTTTGCTTTTGGCTGGATTAAGTATACTTTTGCCCGCAATAAATAGTAGTTTAAATATCTGGGTTGCCTTGACTGCATCAATGGCGCTTGCTTTAATTTTCTTGCTAGAAGCATATCGACTGGACGATCGAGTTAACCACTACAATCAAATTATTCGCGAGTTAAATATTATTGGCGATCGCTGGCAAAGTTTAAATTTAGAACAAAGAACGGGTGAAGAATGTTGGCAATTAGTACTCGCTACAGAAGAGGCGCTCTCACTATTGCAGCAACAGTTGCGAGCCAACCAGCCAACAGCACCAATGCAAGGTGAAACTGGAGAATTGCTGACTCAAATAATTAATAGTTCTAGCCAGGAATTTACCAGCTTAGTTAAGGCGAAATCTGGGTCTCAAACCTTGTTGTTAGAAAACCCAGATGCTAAAACGGAAATAACAACTGACTTAGAAATTGTTTCAGAAGCAACGACAGTTAATCATCAGGCAAACAAAGAACCTCCCGCCCCGCCAAAGCCAGTTAAAAAGGGATTGCCCCATGCTTTTGTAGTTATGCCTTTTGGTCGCAAAAAGGGTCGCGACGGAGGCTGGATAGATTTTGATAGTATTTATCAAAAATTAATTAAACCAGCACTAGAACAGGAAGGTTTCGAGCCTTTTCGTGCCGATGAAGAGACGGTCAGTGGTGATATTTTAACGGATATGTTCCAGGAACTGTTACTAGCAGATCTGGTGTTGGCAGATTTAAGTATTGATAATGCCAACGATTTTTATGAATTGGGCATTCGCCATGCTTTGCGCAAACGAGGAGTGATTCACATTCAGTCTGGTAGAGATTATATGCCTTACGATATTTTTAGTGTCCGGACTCTTCCGTATCATTGTGACGATCGCGGTCAGCCAGATGAGAAATATTTGGAGAAAGACAAGCAGGCGATCGCCAAAATGGTTCGCGAAACTTGGAGTTCCGACTATAATCGGATTCACAGTCCGATTTTCAATTTGTTAAACGGGTTGCCCGAACCGGAGCGAAAATCTCTGCGCACTCCCTTAGCAACTGGTTACTGGGAAGAGTATCACAAGTGGCAGGAGTGGGTAACTATTGCTCAACGACAAAAGAATGTCGGTGACGTATTGTTATTAACTGAAGAAGTAAGTAATCCTTTGATTAAATCTCAGGTGCTTGACGAGGCTGGTAAAGCCTTAAAAAAACTCGGCAATCACGCCCTCGCTCTGCAACAATATCAACAGGGTTTAAAGCTAGAACCGAAAAATTCTGAGTTCCGGCGCGAGGAAGCTTTTCATCTGAGCCGACTGCAGCGATCTGACGAAGCAATTGTCAAATTAGAGGGTTTGTTGCAAGACGAACCGACCAATATCGAGGCTATCTCATATTTGGCTCGTATTTACAAAGAAATTTGGCGAGAGCAATGGTGGAACAGCAGCGATGAAAGTCGCCAACCCATCAAGGAAGCTTACGAGTCGGCACAGTTGCTAGCCAAAGCAATTGAAACTTACTTGAGGGCTTATCGTCTAGATCAGAATCATTATTATTCAGGTATTAATGCTTTAACTTTATCTGCAATCCTAGATTATTTAGCACAGCAATTTAGTACAGATACAGATTATAATCCCGAAGAACAAGCTCTTAAGCACCAATTACCCTGCCTGATAGGAGCTATTCAATTTTGTTTAGAAAGTGCCGCTCAACAAGAGCCTAACAATTTTTGGGTATTTATTTCTCTGGGGGATTTGGCAGTATGCACGGCTAGTTCTCCACTTCAGGTAACTAGAGCCTATAAAAAGGCGCTTACCCTGTTGTGGAACAATAAATTTGCCCTAGAGTCCACTCTAGAGCAACTGCATTTATTAGAGAAGCTGAATTTTCGCCCGGAGTATGTCCAAGCTGGTATTGCCGTTCTACAGGAAGAAATGGATAGATTAAAAAAACAACAAAAAGAGTTTGCAGCTGAACAAGATAACCAACCCATGCAAGTGTTTCTGTTCTCAGGTCACATGATCGATCGGCACGATCGGCCTCAACCCCGCTTTCCAGCAGCTATGGAAAGTGAAGCACAAGAAAAAATCGAGAAAATACTTGATAAGTTGCAAGCTTCTGCTCAAGACTTAGCTATTGCTCCAGGAATTGCTTGTGGGGGAGATATCCTCTTTCTGGAGGCATGTTTGCGGCGCAATATGAAAGTTGAGGTATTTCTTCCCTTTGAGGCAGCTAAGTTTATCCAAGAATCAGTTAGTTTTGCTGACAATGATTGGGTGGAACGCTTTTATAAGATCAAAGATCATCCCAAGGTCAAGATCTCTCTGATGCCCGATCGCCTAGGAAAAGTCCCTTCAGGAGAAAATCCCTTTGAGCGCAACAATCGTTGGACTCTTTATTCGACCTTGATGTACGGCATAGAACGAGTGCGATTAATTGTATTGTGGAACGGCGAAGGAGGAGATGGTCCCGGCGGTACTGGCCATATGGTTCAGCTAGTACACCAACTGGGAGGAATTGTCGAGCATTTAGATACGACTAAGTTTGATTATTGGGATACTCAAGCACAACGATCTAATGAATAGTATTGACTTAGAGGATGTCCGTTCAACTTATTTGGGTAGAGAAATCAGTTCGATGAATATTGGCGGAGTCCTTCCACTCCCCAGTGCTCAGAAGTGAACTGGGGAGCTTGGAGAGTCTCCCAAGGAGCTAAGGTGATGATATCGGCGTTATGAGGGTTAGCGATCCGATCGAACTGTTCAACTCTCAGGTGTAAGAACCGCATGACGAAGACTCGCAATGCTAAACCGTGGGTAATTAGAAGAGCTTGCTTGGATTGAGTCTTCTCAATGCTACGTAAGAAGCTTTCGAGAAACCCCGAAACTCTGTCATAGCAATCGGCAGCACTTTCGCCTCCCTGATAGCGGTAGTAGAAGTGTCCATAAGTCTCAATCATGCCGTGCTGTGCTGGCACGTCGAAGTAGCCATGTTCGACCTCCCGGAGGCGAGGATCTTCCCGAAGGCGAATCTCTTCTGAGCTGACTCCTGCACCCTCGAGGATAGCACTCAAGGTCTGTCGCGCTCGCAGAAAGGGGGAAGTGTAAATTAAGGACTCTTTCAGGTATGAGCTACCCAATGTGCGTCCCACTCCCCTTGCTTGGTCAACCCCACGGGGAGTAAGCGGGACGAGATGGTCAGCAACAGATGATTGAGTAGAGCCAGCAACGTTTGCTTGGGACTCGCCATGACGGACTAGCTTAATAATCATCAAAAATTACTATCCTATCTTCTCTTGATTTTCGATCGCTATCTTAATTGTTAGCTCACTACAATCTTTTGTTAGGGAAGTGAACTGGCGAACAATAGCACAAAGGTTGAGCTTTTGTAAATGCTAGCCTAACTTCTACCCTGTTGCTGCTATACCGAATATTTGCTTGATAACTATCCCACGCGAGCACCTAAAAGATTAATTGGGCGATCGGCATGTTACCTAAAATTTCTGACGGAGATCGGATTATGTTACCTACATTAGTGCTGGTTTTCCCAGCTTTTTTGGCAGTGTAGCGGTAGCTACGCCTTTTGCTCTCGATTTGATGAAGCTGCCTGCAGATATGTTCGAGTTATTTGTGGTTACAGGAGTCTATGCTGCTAATATTTCTGACTGTCTTGCCGCCATGCACTTGATGGCGCTAAC